>JALSIL010000436.1 GCA_026990095.1 Lysobacterales bacterium | reverse complement strand
TTTTATTAACAAAACGGGCACGATAGGGAATCAATTCCACTCCAGAATTATTTAATAGACTGAGGTAAATCTTATTTAAACGATTAATTTCCTCGTCTTTATTAGCAATTAAACGTTGCCAATTGAATTGGGGGTGACCAACATCCCAACCAAAGGCTGAGGCGGCCTTAAATGTTTTCACAAAAGACGATGCATAAACTAACAATTTTTTGGGAACACAACCCCGAATAACACAGGTACCACCCACTTCTGCTGCTTCAAATATTGCTACTTTTTTACCATAGCTTGCGGCAATGCGTGCAGAACGCACTCCTCCTGAGCCCGCACCAATAACGATGAGGTCAAAATCATAGTCCATACATAACTCAATATTAATTAAAAAATGAATTCTACCATAATTCATGCATTAACGATAAAGCATATCTCAAAGAGCAAATTAATTCTGCTATAATCAAGCGAATTTTAAAAAACACCAAAGCAACACCATAATGTTAGAATTAATTGGCAGAAAACTTCTGCAAAATCTCCCTGCCGAAATGGCACATGATTTAAGTATTAAAATGCTTGCAAGTCGCACATCAACCTTAGTTTCAACAAAACAAATAATAAACCCAATCAAACTCTTTGGTGTTGAATTTGCAAACCCAGTTGGTCTCGCTGCAGGCTTTGACAAAAATGCCGATGCCCTTAGGGGCTTATCCCAGCTGGGATTTGGGTTTATTGAAGTCGGAACGGTCACTCCCAAAGCGCAAAAAGGAAACCCAAAACCTCGACTCTTTCGCCTACCAAAGAACCAAGCCATCATTAATCGCATGGGCTTTAATAACAAAGGAGTGGATTATCTGGTTTCGCAAATTGAAAAATTCAAACCAAATGGCATCTTAGGTATCAATATTGGTAAAAACAAAACCACTGCGAATGAAAATGCGGTAGAAGACTATATTTTCTGTTTTAAGAAAGTGGCTCATTTAGCCGATTACGTTACTGTCAACATCTCTTCTCCCAATACAATTGATTTGCGTCAATTACAAGAAAGTAAAAACCTCATACAATTACTCGAGTCGTTAAAAAAGGCACAAATTGATTTGCATAAAAAAACCAATAAATATACGCCTATTGTCGTTAAAATCGCACCCGATCAAGACATCGTCACCACTAAAGAAATGGCATTAAATATCCAAAACAGTGGAATTGACGGCATAATTTGTACAAACACGACTATTAAGAAAAATAATTTAAAAAAAGAAAATCACCGAAACCAAACAGGTGGACTCAGCGGAAAGCCTTTATTATCAAGGTCTAATGAAATTATTAGGAGTGTTCGCGAAGCTGTTGGTGATGATTTCCCCATTATTGGCGTGGGTGGAATTTTGACAGATGAGGATGCAATGAGTAAAATACGTGCTGGAGCAAATCTTGTGCAGGTTTATACAGGATTCATTTATCAAGGTACGCAATTGATTAAAGCCATTAACAACAAATTAATTGTTCAAACAAGAAGAAAATAATAAATGAAAGTAACAGAAAACTTTAACTTAAAACAACACAACACATTGGCTATTGATTGCCATTGCGATCAGTTTATCTTGGTCGAAAATCTACATGATGTGGAAAAAATAGTTCCTTACTGCGGAAAACAGGGCTTTTTTATTCTGGGTTCTGGAAGCAATCTTGTGCTCACAAAAAATATTGAAAAACCAGTTGTTCACTTAACTAATCGTTTTCATGCCCGTGTGGTTGATGGCTTAACAGTTGTTTGGGGCGGTTCAATTTGGGCGGATTTCGTCATGTGGACAGTAAAAAAAGGCTTAGGTGGCATCGAAAATTTAGCCGCTATTCCTGGTACAGTGGGTGCTGCTCCCGTGCAAAATATCGGTGCAT
>JALSIL010000435.1 GCA_026990095.1 Lysobacterales bacterium | reverse complement strand
TGTTAAATAATAATGACTTCCTCTGTTATCTAATTCATTGACCTTTCTTGAAGGTGATTTTTTGGTTTTTAAGAATTTATCGGTGGCAATATTTAATGTATCAGCCAATATTAAAGCCTTTTTATTGTCGTATTTTTGCCCAATATCTTCGATTGACACAGACAAAGCTAAAAACTCACCCAATGAATCCCAACGCAAATGCCCTTCTCTATAAAATTGTTGTACGTGTTTTGGTGCAGAACCACCAGCACCTGTTTCAAATAAACCACCACCTGCTAACAATGGCACGATTGACAGCATTTTTGCCGATGTTCCAAGTTCTAATATAGGGAACAAATCCGTTATATAGTCACGTAAAACATTACCTGTTACCGAAATAGTATCTAAACCTGCTGTGACGCGTTTGCAAGTAAAATTCATCGCATCTATTGGAGATTGAATGCTAATATCTAACCCTTCGGTATCGTGCAGGGTTAAATATTCTTCCACTTTTGCCATAATATTACGGTCGTGAGCACGTTGTGGGTCTAACCAAAAGACTGCTGCACTGCCCGTGTTTCTGGCTCTAATGACACCAAGTTTTACCCAATCACGGATAGGTAAATCTTTGGTTTGACACATGCGCCAAATATCACCTTGTTCCACTTTGTGTTGCATCAATACATCGCCTGCTTGGTTGATGACTTGCACGGTTCCTGCTTGCGGAATTTCAAATGTTTTGTCGTGCGAACCATATTCTTCTGCTTTTTGTGCCATCAAACCAATATTGCAAACATTGCCCATGGTGGTCACATCAAAAGCTCCGTGTTCTTTGCAGTAGTTGATAATTTCTTTGTAGATGCCTGCATAACAACGATCAGGAATCATGGCTTTCATGTCTTGCAGTTGACCGTCTTTATTCCACATTTTACCCGATGAACGAATCGCAGCTGGCATGGATGCATCAATAATCACATCACTTGGCACGTGTAAATTGGTGATGCCTTTATCGGAATCAACCATAGCAATATCAGGGCCGTTTTCAATACATTTGGCAATATCTGCTTCAATTTGAGTGCGCTTTTCATCGTCTAGTTCAGAAAGGTTCGCAAAGACATTACCTAAACCGTTGTTTTGGTTCACGCCAATTTCTTCAAATTCTTTGGCGTATTTTTCAAACACCTCTTTAAAGTATACTGTCACCGCATGACCGAACATAATTGGATCGGATACTTTCATCATGGTGGCTTTTAAATGCAACGATAACAATACACCTTGTTCTTTTGCCTCTTTTATTTGAACTGCAAAAAATTCACGCAATGCTTTAACACTCATCACCGACGCATCAATCATTTCATTAGCAAGCAAAGGTGTTGATTCTTTTAATACAGTTGTGCCATCGGCATGGTTTAATACAATTTTGACATCATCGGCCTCTTCGACAACGATCGATTGTTCTGAACTATAAAAGTCACCGTCTTGCATGTGTGACACATGCGAGGCGGAATCTTTACTCCAGGCACCCATTGAGTGTGGGTTATCTTTGGCGTATTGTTTTACTGGAGCTGCCACGCGTCTATCCGAATTACCTTCGCGCAAAACCGGGTTGGCAGCTGAGCCTAAATTTTTGGCGTAACGAGTCTTGATTTCTTTTTCTTTATCTGTTTCTGGCTCATCTGGATAATCAGGCACTGCATAACCATCGGCTTGTAGCTCTGCAATGGTTGCTTTGAGTTGTGGAACAGATGCTGAAATATTAGGTAATTTAATAACATTGGCCTCAGGCTTTTTAACCAGTTCACCTAAATAGGCCAAATCATCACTTTTGCGTTGTTCAGGGCTTAAATATTCAGGAAAATTTGCTAGTATTCGACTGGATAATGAAATATCCTTGGTATCAATAT
>JALSIL010000434.1 GCA_026990095.1 Lysobacterales bacterium | reverse complement strand
CTACTTTGTTGAAACCTATTGATACCTCCGTGTACACAATAGAATTAATATAAAGGGAATTGGTTTGACTATACTTCTCTAGTATATTTTCAGACCAGTCAGCCCACTTAGCATCGTTAGTAAATAGATCTAGCAGCACACATGAATCAACAAAAATACCATTCATTTTGATTCTCTTGTAAGCTTCATGATTTCGTCAGTAGACATTTTTGCTGTTGCTATCCCCCTAAGTTTCTTGAATTTTCCTTGTTTTTTAGGCCCATCGGTTTTAACTATATAAAATTTTCCATCTTCTTCAACAAAGTCAATTTCGGTTTCAGGAGCAATCCCTAAAGCCTCTCTAACTCCTCGTGGAATCGTGACTTGTCCTTTAGTTGTAACTCGCATAATCGTAATCTCCAACCTACAGAAGTAATACCATTCTAGTATTACTTTTTCGGGTGTGCAAGTTTTAGCCAAGAATTGACCAAGTGATCTTTACAGCTAATGTCAGCAATGAGGGGAAAACCGTAGTGGCGTTTGAATTGAAGTAGAAAAGGAGTCAATCGTATTTTATAAAGTTCAATTGCCTTTGAACCGCGCGTAACTCCCTATTCAGTTTTCCCTCTGATAATTGCACTTTGACATCATGCGTAGCCTAGGAGACGCTGCCAGGATGGCTCAGGTTAAAATGGGCAGCTATGGATTTAAGCGGCATATCGGCTAACTGCTGGCAACAATACATCGCAAACTTACGGGCCAAATTACTTTCTTGCCGACCCCCATCAAGAGCTTTATTTTTCTTTTTATTCAGAAGGTTACAACCATGCAATGAATTTTTGTAACACATATCGCCAAAATCAGATGCCTTTGGCAGATATTCGACGAACTCTGGCAAAGCACTGACCTTTGATATAAAAACAACCTTTGGAAACGAACCGCGCTGCCAACGGTCAGCTGGATTTTATGGTTTACTCACTGCAGGGCGTTCTTTTTATTTCGGAAAATAATAACTTTTGATTATCTACTAAAACTATTTTATCGCCTGAATAAAAAATACTTACCTTAACAGGCAAACAGCCATGAGGTTGGATATTCGATTTATTCTCTATTCTTACAATTGACGTACTACCATCCTTAAGCTTCACCGTTACCATATAAAATGAATAAGTACCTTTCATGCCCAATTTTGGTAGGTTGCGTTCTTTTTGTTCAATATTAGTTATTTCCGCCCATTCGTTTCTGGTACTTTTTACATTCATTTCATCTGAATATCTGACATAAATCATTAAAAGAGCGGTTAATGAAAGTGCAAATATAAAAATATACAAGCGTCTCATCGCTTTTAATTTTTAAATATAACGTCCGCAGAGGACTGTCTTACTCTGCTGCGCTTGTTATACGATTTAATCATGCGTCAATTTTTGGGCTTTAGAAGAATGAAGGTTAGTTTAAGTATAATACCCGCAAAACGGTGTTTTTCAAGGTAGTTGTCGCTTTTTTTAATCAAGCGACTCTTTTTATCTCTTCCTTTTCAGGGTTCAATGTAACAGCACCTACCAGGCTCCAGTCGCGCGTCGTTCCAGACCAGCGTTCCGGCATTCTTGATCTGGCCAATTCATAGACCGTCGTACGCTTTTCCAAAATCCCTTTGTCTTCTCCATCGTGTCGTTGTGCCGGGGTTACACACTTTATCCGGCTATGACGATGCTCATGGTTATACCAGCCCACAAAATCCTTTACCCAGTCACGGGCCTTATCGAGCGAAGCAAAACCCTGTGTGGGCCATTGAGGGCAGTATTTCAATGTCCGGAATAACGATTCTGAATACGCATTATCATTGCTGACCCGAGGACGACTATGTGATGGGGTTATCCCTAAATCAGCCAGCTTGCTTTGCAAGGTA
>JALSIL010000433.1 GCA_026990095.1 Lysobacterales bacterium | reverse complement strand
CACCTTTAAGAATAACCGTAGCTGGAGACCGACGAGAATCCAAAGAAATTCCCACAATCAGTACATCCTCTGGCAAACTGCTGCCCACATCATCCACGAGTTGTTTTGGATCAGGTGCTGATTGAATTCCGTTTAAATCGTACAACCATTGACTTGTGCTTTTTGCATTGGCGTTGCTCGAAAAGAGTTTATTTGCTTGCATCAAATCTGATTTAATTGAAGCAATATCGGCTTGCAATTTACTCTTATCTGATTGTGCTAACTCATTATCGATGTCTTTTATTTGACGGTCCCATTTAATCAATAGAGCTCCAAGAAAAACAATCGCCGCCAGTAATGCCGCTGCCATAAAAGGCAAAAACTTCTCGCTGTTATACAAAAATCGACTATTGGCATCATTGGCAGCATCTTTGATTGTGATGCAATTAATTAAATTTGGTAAAACCGATTTAACTTCATTGCCGTTAAAAATAATATCACTGTGCTGCTCAGCAACCACTTCAAGGTCTGTTAACTCTGCTAACGTCTTCATGTTTTGGTTTTGATTTTTTTCCTCTTCTAAAAAACCTGACCATTGAATATTTTCAATTCTGTTTAGAACTGATTTATTATGTTTTAGCACTTCCGTTGCTAGCGTTTTTAGCGTTTGACTAACGTCTTCATCGCTCTGACTAAAAGCTGTCAATCTGGCAACCTGTACTATTTGCTTATCGCGAACAATAATTAAGTCAAATTCCCTGCCATGATGAAACACAAATGCTTTGGCTTTTTTTGATGAATCGGTGTGTTTTTCAACTTGTTTGGCTAATACCGATAAGAGTGGCACGACTAAACAATGATCCTTTTGGTTGTTGACCAACTGGAAATATTGTGTGTAACTTTCGGCTGGTATTGCCGTGAATAACACGCTGGTTATGTCACTAATCTTATGCGTATCGTGTACGATGACTTTACTGGGTCCATCTAACATGCCGATATCGCGTAACCGTCTTTCTATTAAAGCAGCGGCATGTTCAACCGGACCTGAGACATTTTCCAACCCAAAAACAGCATCATTAAGATCCGTTAAAATTAACTCCGTGCCCGTTAAGGTCTCTGGTTTATCGATTTTACTCAGTTTGACACCTTGCAATAAGTACCACTGATGATCTAAATTTATTATGGGTAAACTGTACTTCATACTTTTGACCTTTGATTGATTATTAAGAGCATTTTTTTATTCCCTTATTTATTTTTTATTTTCGAATAAAATTGACCATTCATCGTCATTTGCACTTCACTGGCATCACCCTGCCTAAAGTTAAACAAATCATCGCCTAATTGCACGGTGTGAATTTCAAACATTGCCGTTTTAAAGAAGGAATCAGTGTCTTTACCCGCTCCTTCTAAAAATCCGGCTGCTTCACTGCGATTAATCTTCTTTTTATTGATTTCAACCTTTCTTTCAATCCAATATTCCGAACCTAAATTGGATGATTCTGCTTGTTGCATCAATTGTTTAAGTTCGTTATGGTATTTTTTATACTGATTTATGCTTTCTTGCAAAACCACCAAATCACTGGATTGCTTTCTAACGGAAATTAATTCTGCCTTCTTGTTTTGCAAGGCTCGCCAATCATGTAACACTTTATAAACCATGATTGGCAACGCAATTATCAATACAGCAGTCGCTGCCAAGATAAACTTTCTTCTTGTATTCGAAGAACTTTTCACACTCTCGTTTTTTCTGGTGGCTTGTTTATCTTCTGTCATTTTATTGATCCATTACCCAATGAGCGGTCAAAAGAGCGACTCTATTCTCATCTTTGTTTTCACCCGTTTGATTAGCTGTTAAGTTGCCTGTTCCACCTTGTCTGTAGGTATTGTTTCCAACCCACTCAATGCCCGGAGCTTGAGAACT
>JALSIL010000432.1 GCA_026990095.1 Lysobacterales bacterium | reverse complement strand
CAATATAACTATTGATGTCAATCTCATCGCCATCGCTTTGGTTGTTAAACCATTGGCGTTGAGGTCGAAGGGAGTCAAATTGTCGGCGTAATTTTGTCGCTTGCCATTTGATGTTATTTGGTAACTTATTATCGTTTTCGTGTTTGGCTTGCATCAAAAACAAAGCACAATGGTCTTTTATCAACTGTTGCTTTTTATAATCCCATTCGGGCAATAGAATATCGCTTTTCAACACCACATCATCGTATTCTGATGAAGGGAAATCCAAATCTATTTTTATTTTGTTGCTGGTTTCTCCCGTTGTGATACTTAAATGATCCAAATCATCAGCGGTGCGTATGGCATCATCGTCTTCTTCGTCTTCGGAATTTCGGTCTAAATTAACAAACTCAGACCATGAAAACAAACTTTCTAATCGAAAGGTCATCAATCCACCTTTCTTTTCATTGGCCTCGATTTGTTCGGCTTTGTATTTCTTTTTAAACTTGGAATTAACGTTTGAATTAGCCGCCGTTTGCCCTTCACTATCGGAACTATTTTTACCTTTTCTGCGTAGAAGGGGTGCTTGGTACAGCCACAATATAACTACTTGTGGTTGAAAACGTGATTTTGGAATGCTGATTATTTCTTTAAATGGATCACGCAAGGAGTCTAAAATTAATGTTTCTAAAGCGTGTAAATCTAATGGCAAGTTATCAATTGGAATCCTACCAGCGATATGCGCTTCGACTATCTTGTGGTATTTACTTTTTAAACCTTTGTATTGAGTCAATATTTTTTGCGTAAGCTTTTGGTTGCGAATTATCCATGATTCATTTAATGCCTCATTTGATTGTTCACTACCAATAGAAGCAATAGACGTTAACCAAAGGTACAAATCCTTATTGAGTTGTTTGTCTGAGAAATAAGCCAACTCACTGGGCAAATACAACTGCTCTACACCAAAATGGGCTAATTCTGTCTTTTCACCACTGCCTGCTATTTTTTGCAAAAACCCTTGGTAGCCACCATGCCGCAGAGCCGATGTGTTTTCTATTGCAAAAGATTTGTCACCACCCATCGCTCGAAAGAAAATACCCAGATGTGTTTTAAAGTCCTCTAACTTAACTTTCGCCTTTGGGTAACTCTTTTTCGATTTCCCGACGATATAATTGTGCCATTTTTCGCCGACCCATTCTTCCAAAATAAAACTCCTATCACCAATATTTATGTGTCATTCCAACGAAATGGAACTCCAACCTGATTGAAAATTGAATCCCCCACCACTTTCTCATCAATTGCATTCTAGTTAATTAACCTCCCAATTAATGGATAATAATAAATTTTTTCAGCATTGTTTCGGGCTATTCCCATAATTGCAGGAAAGAAACTCAAAGGAATTATTAGCATGTAATAAATTTCACCTGCAAGCAGTGTAAATGTGCTTTTAAAGCCATAATGCACTAAAACTGCCGTTATCAATGAAGTAAAAATAATGAATGTCACCGTTCCAAGAATAAAGGCTTCTTTTACTGATACACTTAACATCTTATCATCCGCATTTTTATACTTTAACCACCAGATAAACAAAACAGGATAAACAAAGGGAAACAGCAAGTTTAGTATGATAAAAACATGCGAAAGTATGGATTTCATTTTTAAATTCATCGTTATCCTCCAAATTTGGCTTTAACCACTTCCATTAATGCCGCAATGACTTCTTCATCATCGGTCAAAGGTTCAATCACAGCGCTTTGGCACGCTTGAATTTTTGGGATACCACTTTTGATTAAACTGGCAGCATAAATCAACAAGCGTGTTGAGGCTGATTCTTCCAAATCGTGGTCTTTTAATTGCCTGAGTTGATAAGATAGTTCGGCTAAAGGTCTGGCAATTTCATCATTAACCTGGGCTTCTGTTTGAATAA
>JALSIL010000431.1 GCA_026990095.1 Lysobacterales bacterium | reverse complement strand
AGCAAATACTTTGCCAACCTCAATATCGATACGGTTGGGCGTTTATTTGACAACAAATTAATGGTCCTTAATGCCAACACAGCACGTGAGTGGAAATTTATCTTTATGGGAACCGACTTCACCACCGGTGTCGCCTCGCAAATCGTCACGCAAGAACTGGATGCCAGCGACCAAATCTCATTTATAAATGCGCAAGTTCCTGCTGTGCAATTATTTTATGCAGGCATTAAATCCGATTACCACGTGCCAACAGACACCGCTGATAAAATTGATTTTACAGGACTGGTCAAAGTTGCCAGCGTTGCCAAAGAAATAATCGAATACCTGTCAATGCGAAAAGAGCCAATGCCTTTTACTGGGAAAGGGGCAGTTAATCAGGACAACAAAAGCAAAGCAAAATCAAACACAGGCACACGCAAAGCCTCAACAGGTTCCATGCCAGATTTTGCATACTCTGGAATTGGGGTCAAAATTGCGGGCATGGCGGATGATTCCCCTGCAACAAAAGCGGGTTTAAAAACAGGTGATGTTATTACCGCCTTGAATGGCAATAAAATCACCACCCTTAAAGACTACTCCAACCAACTCAAAGCCCACAACCCCGGCGATACGGTTGAAATTACCATCACAAGAGATAAAAAGGAACAAACCCTTAAGTTAACCTTAGGAGCGCGCTAAAACCATGTCACTCTAACCTGAACCATTTATGCAAGTATACAGAGGGACATTCTTTTGAATTAGTCTTTAATTATTTGAGAAATGGCATAATGAGCAGCCGTTATACCAAACACACTGACCACAGCGGCATCGGTTCCAAAGCCGTTATTGCAGTCAAGCTTGAGGCTGGTTTGCTGTTCGTTATCGTTGTTATCTTCACTATCGCACCACGGTAATTTTGGCATTTCGGGTGAAAACACACACATCACATGGAATTTTTTCTTTTTAAAGCGAGGAAAACCGTACTTAGTGCGCAGTTCTTTGCGGAGTTTGCACAACAGTCGGTCGTCATAACTACGCCCCAAGTCACTGACTTGAATATCGGCAATATTGATTTTGCCACCTGCTCCCCCAATGGTAATTATCGGAATGTGTTTTTCTTTGCATAAAGCTATCAGTAAACTTTTGTGTTTGATGCTATCAATGGCATCAATAACAAAATCATATTCAGATTTAAGTAATTTCTCGGCGGAGGATTGCATAAAAAAAGTGGTTTGTTCATGCACGACGCAATCGGGATTGATACTCTTGATTCTCTCGCTCATGGCTTTGACTTTTTCTTGACCGATGGTTTGGCTCAGCGCATGAATTTGGCGATTAATGTTAGTCACACAAACATCATCGGCATCAATCAATGTGATTTGTCCGATGCCATTGCGAGCCAAAATTTCACAAGCCCACGAACCCACACCACCAACACCAATCACACACACATGCGATTGAGTCAATTTTTCAAAAGCAGCATCGCCATGCAAGCGAGTCACGCCACCAAAGCGTTGTTTTATACTATCTATCATGGGCGGAGATTTTAAAGAACTTACGCGTGACTTGCAAAGCCTTGCGACTAGAATCATTAAAATCCATCTGTTTTAATTCAGCATATCCTTGAATAATTTTAATTAAATTAACAGGGGTATTTATTTCTTTAAAATGAGGATAAAGGTTTTGGTCGGGCGCATCGGTTTCAAACATGATGGCATCAGTTGGTATATATTGAACAAGCTTGTGTAATTTGTGGGCATTGGGATTGCAGATTGCGCCGCCAAAACTGAATTTAATGCCTTTATCCAATAACTGTTTGGTTTGTTGGGTGTTGCCGTTATAACTGTGAATCATGGCTTGGAAATAACCCGCTTGTTTCAATGCATTAAACACCGCATCAACGGCTCCTCTTGCATGTAAGATTAAT
>JALSIL010000430.1 GCA_026990095.1 Lysobacterales bacterium | reverse complement strand
TTCTTGGTTCTCAAATAAATCGGTAACCGTTGCCAACCCTGAGATTGAACAGGTATCATCCTCGATAATAATGGGCTGTCCTTGCTCTAAAGTGATGTAACGGAGATTGGGTGTTTGTAGTAAGGTATCGGCTTGTTGAACGTAAAGATCGGTTCCACCTGCGATAATTTTTTCACCACTACGTTGACAATCTGATTGAATCTTTTTCAGGTTGTTTTTTATACTGGCAAAATACTTTGGAATAAAATTGTGTTTAATTAACTGTTCAAGTGTGTATTTTTTTCCTTGCTCTCTGCAATTTTCCACCAACTCCTTAGCCGCATTAATAATGGCAACATAACCAGTGCATCGGCAAATATTGCCGCTAATGGCATCGAGCATTTGTTGTTCATTATCCGCATTGTCGTTCAAACAATAATTTGCCATCGCCACCACAAATCCTGGAGTGCAAAAGCCACATTGTGAGGCGTAATTGTCTTTTAAACTTTGTTGTACCTGATTGAGTTTATTGGCTAAATTCAACCCTTCAACGGTGACGATGTGTTTACCATGAGCGTTTGCCAGTGGTGATATACAAGAAGTTATCGTGTGGTATTTTACACTGGATTGATTAGCAGATAATTCTCCAACCATTACCGTACAAGCACCGCAGTCGCCTTCACGGCAGACTATTTTTGTTCCTTTTAGGTTTCTGTTTTCACGAATAAAATCCACAAGAGTCATGGATTTATTGGCATTAGTTTTTATTATTTTGTCATTGAGTATAAATTCTATCATTTGGCTATTTTAATGGATTTATTGCTCTCTTGTAAAAACATTAACGCGAATATAATTTATTCTTGTCTTTAGTGAGCAATTTTGAACAAATAAATCATTTTGTATTTTTTCTTTCTGGATTTGGGAAATTATAAATCTTTAGTTAGATAAAAAAACTCGTGACCTTTTGGTCTATCTTTTATACTGTATTGCAATTGATAACCCAGCTTTTCATAAAAAGGCTTAGCCTGCCAGCTTGTGGTTTCAACAAAGGATTTCTCAAAGCCTTTCCTTTTACAAACTCTTCGGTTTGTTTGATTACCTTTTCTCCAATACCTTGACCTCTACAACTTTCATCAAGCCAGAGCAACTCTATATGCAAGGTATTCCAATAACAAACTGCACGCAAACCCGCAACAACTAAACCATTATCCTTAACAAATATAGAGAACTTTATTTCATCATCGTAGGGTTCTAATCCGACTGTATGGCGGTTAAAATTAATAATGCCATCGCTTATGGCTTTGGCATCATTTTTAGATGGGTTTGTGGTGAGCTCAAGCTTCATTACAGAAAACTTTTTTATTCAACTATTTCAATATTCTTTATTGCATCAAGAACAATATGAGATTGAAAATACACTAAATTTGTCACTTTTTTATTTTCTATTTTATGGATTTTAACTTTCTTAGCCTCACCTTTAACTCTGACTTTTTTGCCTATAAAAAAATCCAGAGGATCTTTTCCATATTTTTTAGTTAGTCTTTTACGTATATGCTTTGATAACACAATGGTTAAATTATATTTAGTGCGGTAATTTAAATTTGAGTTTAAATATCCTTTATTTTTATCTTTACCACTTGCACGTACAGTAAATTCAAAAACACCCTTAACTTTTTTTGACCATGGCTTATTCTGTTTATCTAAAAGATCTACAGCTTGAACAACCGATATCACATCATTATCATCTAATAGATTTTTAGCATATCCATTAGAGACCATTATAAACAACAATACAATTATTATATTTTTCATTGATTTTCTTCCTATTAATTAGATTATTCCTTGAGCTTTTAACTTATTGATTAAAAAAACCAATGCATTTTCTGTGCGTTTAATGCTTTCTTGCTGACCAAGCACGTGCATGATTTCA
>JALSIL010000429.1 GCA_026990095.1 Lysobacterales bacterium | reverse complement strand
CAATAAAATGCCCTATTTTATCGCCATTTTTGACATCAGGCATGACGGCACCAATCTTTACAAGGGATAAGGTAACAACAGCGGATACAAGTAACCACCCAATAAGGACTAAATATTTTCGAGGTATATTCATAATAAATGCAATTGATTGCTAAAGGTAAAACCGATGAGTTCATCGGCATAATTTTTAGAAAAAGCCATCACTTTAAACTTTTCGCCCATTTCATTGGGTAGGGTGAGTTTTTTCAATTCGGTGGTGTTTTTATAATAATGCTGATAATCTCTTTGGCTATCACCCAAATGGTTTTGGATACCTAATGCCATGAGAAAATGCGCTTGTGTGGTAAATCCATCAACATCCAAACCACAACTCTCACCGGCCTCTGCCAATGCAGTAAAATCCACAAAGGCGGTCATGTCCTGAATGCCTATGTTTTGAAAATAATTGCAATTAGCTTGGTGTTGGTAAAAGCAAATTAAAGTGCCCTCACTGCGTTGAGGATGATAATAGGCGTTTCTTTCGTAACCATAATCAACAAAAATCACAACGCCTTGGTTGAGGTTTTGGGTGATAGAATTAAGCCAACTGTTCAAATGCGGGATAAATTCCGAAATATAGCCTTCGTTTAATACTAAGTTTTTATCCTCAATCTGTTTAAGTTGATTTTTAGGGAATTTGCCCCATGTTTTTTGAAAACCGCTGTCCCAAGTCACTTGCATTTGTTGGTATTGGTTATTGTGAAAACGAAACACTTCAACAGGCAAAGCATCAACCACTTCATTGGCAAAAACAACCCCGTTAAATTTATCCGCTAAAGGTTGAGAAGTCCATTCTAGCAATTGGCTTAAATGTTTGGGTAATTCTTGAATTTTTTTCACTTGCCTGTGTTGCAAATCGGCACTAACCTCTAAGATATAATACTTTTCAGGCAAAGCCTTTAACTTATCAAGTTCCACCAAACAGTCGTAAGCAAATTGACCTGTTCCTGCCCCAAGTTCGAGAATAATAGGGTTATCAAGACTTTTTGTCACTTGTGAAAATTGACTTGCTAAACTTTTGGCGAATAAAGAACCCAACTCTGGAGCGGTTATGAAATCCCCTTGTTTTCCAAATTTATAATTGCCCGATGAATAATACCCAAAACCCGGGTAATACAAAGACATCTGCATGAATGTGGCAAAACTAATGCTGCCAGTTTCATGGATTTTGTCCCTAATTATCTTTTGCAGGGCTAAAGAGTGTTGTTCTAAATCAGTTTGAGGCATAAAATAAGCTCATGAATAAAGTTATGTTAATTACAGGCGCAGCAGTGAGAATTGGTGCTTACATCACACAAGCGGCTCATCAAGACGGTTATGATATTGTCATGCATTATCGGTATTCAAAGGCACAAACGCAAGATTTGCAAAACAAACTGAATCAAATTCGCCCAAATTCTTGCATCAGTGTGCAAGCTGATTTTGATACACAAGTCGATTTTAGTGGCATTATTAATGTTATTGAATCAAAATTTGGGCGTTTGGATGTGTTGATTAATAACGCATCGGATTTTTTTCCAACAAATATGGATGAGTTAAATGAATCCGATTACAATAAATTATTTAATAGCAATGTCAAAGGCCCATTATTTCTCTCTAAAGCGTGTTTGCCCTTATTAAAAAAAGCCAAAGGAACAATAATCAATTTGGTCGATATTCATGCCGACAAACCCTTAAAAAATTACCCTGTTTATTCCATGGCAAAAGCAGCCAATAAAATGATGGTCAAAGCACTGGCAAAAGAAATGGCTCCAGAAGTAAGGGTTAATGGCATATCACCAGGTTGTATACTTATGCCATTAGATGAAAATGCTTCCTATGATAAAGACGATATAATCAGCCGAACGGCATTAGGCAGACAAGGTGGTGAAC
>JALSIL010000428.1 GCA_026990095.1 Lysobacterales bacterium | reverse complement strand
TCGGGTTTTTTTGTGGCGGTTACTTCTGAGTGGTATTCTTCAGATAATTGTATATTTCTTGGGTGCGAAGGGCTGTATTTTGAAAAAGAAGAAGAACCTGGGGATTCAACACAAAACTTAGCTTGTTCTGTGGTAATGTAGTCTCCATTTTCGAGCAATGCATAATTTGCATTGTTGCCATTGATTTTTATGTTTTTATCCTTTTGGCACAATAGGGTCAAGCGTTCATTAATATAAGAAACTGAAAAAGGCGTGTCATTTTCATCACTCGGTTTGTAAGTGAAGCTATTTTCATTGCCAATAATATATAACTCACCACTGGAGTTGGAGTTATAACTCCTTAACCCTGAAACCGATGTGATGAGGTGGTTGGATAAATCTTTAGCCTTATTTAATTTAAACGGTGAATTGCAGAGTTTGGGTAATTTATTTTCATCAACAATCTTAAAAACATCCTTACCTATGGAAAATGTATCTCCAGGGTGGAGTATTGCCATTTCTGATATAGGTAAACCATTAATCGAGACATCATAGTCACTAAAGATTTCAAGTATGCAAGTGGATTTATCGTGTATTACAGAACACACTTTTTGTTTGTCATCAGAATCAGATGCTAAGACAATATCGCAGCCTTCATCTGTTCCAATAATAATATGACCAAGCAAAGGTAAATTTACTGGTTCTTTATTTTGTATTTCAATCTGCATAAACAGAAAGAGCCCCTTTAATACTCTTTTATTTTGACTATCAATATTTTATCGAACTTTGGCTTGTTTTTCTATAATAAATCATATCTTTTGGGTTTTAATGCCTTTGCTGCTAGCGACTAATGTCGCATAAGACTTTTGGTGAGCAAATATTCCATTGCAGACAACGCCTGCTATGTTGTTTATTTCACCCTCTAATTTCAAAGGATCAATGATTTTTAAATTATGTACATCAATAATAATATTACCATTATCCGTTGTAAAACCTTGGCGCAATTCGGGTTGACCGCCAAGTTTTGCTAAAGCACGACCGACATGTGATTGTGCCATTGGGATAACTTCCACAGGTAAAGGGAAACGCCCTAAAATATTAACCATTTTACTCTCATCAACAATACATATAAATTTATCGCTGGCTGCGGCAATTATTTTTTCGCGCGTTAAAGCACCGCCGCCACCTTTGATAAGTCTGTTATGCATGTCGCATTCGTCCGCACCATCTATGTATAATGACAAGGGGCCAGTTTGGTTTAACTCTTTGACAACAAAACCTTTTTCTTTTAGACGTTTTGTCGTATCTTCAGAGCTAGAAACACACGCTTCAATCCGATTTTTAACTTGTGGTAATACGTCAATTAAACAGTTAACTGTCGATCCGGTTCCAATACCGACAACCATATCGTAGTCATCAAAATAATCCAATGCTGCTAAGGCAACTTTGTGTTTTAATTCATCTTGCGTGCTCATGGCGTAATAACCTCTTTATTGGTAATGATTGCATCTAAGGGAATATCCCAACTTTGTGCCTGAATTGTATCACTTTCTTGAAAGTCATAAGCAATTCCTATCAATTTTGTTGGGATTTTATTGTCTTTGTTGTGTTCAAAGTATCGGTCGTAATACCCACCTCCCATGCCTAATCGCATCCCTTGGCGATTAAAAGCAACCAAAGGAAGCAAACAAACTGCTATTTCCTTAGCTGCGATTATTTGTTGGCTGTTGGGCTCAAAAATGCCGTATTTGTTTTTGACTAACTCTTGCATAGAAGTGTACCGTGAAAACACCATCTTGTGATTGGGTTTTATCACGGGAAGAAAGACATGAGCCAATTCATTAAATAAAGGCGTTAACGTGACTTCATTAAAAGTGGCACTGTAGCAGGCTATGTTGTCTGTTTTTTTAAAAAATGATGTTGACAAAATTTGT
>JALSIL010000427.1 GCA_026990095.1 Lysobacterales bacterium | reverse complement strand
ACACTTTGTGTTAGAAGATGAAATTTATAAAGTGCAATCTGCGACGTGGAGTTGGGCAAAGCCTTCTGATTTTTTAGAATAACTTTAAAAAGTTTTACTTAACTTGCTTTATCTAAGCCGTAAATTATCACATAATGGCGTTAGTCAATTAGAATAAAAAAAACTCATGATTGTTAAAACAGCACAAGATTTTACCCAAGCGGTTAAACAAAAAGATTACCCAATAAAGCAAGCAGGAGCGATGAAGGCGGCTTTTATGGTTTCGCCTGTTGGTTTTAGCTTGGATGAACAAACAGCAAGCGATAACCTCTACATGCAAATGGACCAGCATACCGATGCAGATTTGGCCATTGTTCAGCAAATGAATTTAGCCCGTAAAATATCTGATTGCGGTATTCCTGTTATGACCTTTCCTGGCTCACCAGAAACACCTGATGCGGTTTTTCCCAACAATGCTTTCGCCACAGTGCATGGCAATAAATATATCGTTGGTGCAATGTTGCATTCCAACCGCCAAAAAGAAACCCTGCGAAAAGACATCAATATGTTTTTTGATGAAATGCTGGGTTATGAACGACACCATATTAATCGTGATGAAGCGGTTGCTGAATTAACCGGTGTTTTGGTGCCGGATAGAGCGCGAAACATAGCCTTTTGTGGCATGACTGAACGGGTTGATGATGCTGGTGCTCAGGCAATGCATGATATGTTTGGCTTAGACTTAATGTTTCAGTTTGATTTGAAACAAGGCGAATACCACACCAATGTTATTTTGGCGTGTTTGGCTGGTAAGGCGTGTATTTTGCATGCCGATTCTTTTGCCAATCCAGAGGTGCCAAAGGCAATTGCCGATTTTTACCAAGGCAAAACAATTTTTTTAAGCGATGAAGAGAAACTGGCATTTGCAGGCAATGGCATCACCATAACTGAAACGGATTTGTTTTTAAGTCAAACGGCTTTGGATACTTTGGCTCAAGAGAAAAAAGATAAACTCGAATCTTGGGGATTTACCCTGCATTCGGTGCAGGTCAGTGAATTAGAAAAAGCAGGCGGTTCTCTGCGCTGCATGGTAGGGGAGATTTTTTAATGCTTGAGTTTGTATTTTTTCATAAAGTATTAGCCGAAAAGTTTATCAAAAAAGTAGAAAGTTGCCAGATTACAGCTACTTTGGTCGAAGAAGAGCCAGCCTGGGAAGTGCATGTGCCAGAGGATATTGATGAGTCCATTGATGAGGAACTCAATGATTATTACGACGAATTGTTTGCCGATGACCAAGAAATGTACGAACAAAATAATGCAGAGGATTGTGATTACAATGCCGCAGGCATTGAAATTAGTCTGCAGGATGGCACAAAGATTATGGCAGAAACGGATCAAAAGGTGTTAGGGAAAGTTTTATCCACCATCACCTTTGATGAATTCAATCAACTCGTCCACGATATTGCCAGTGCGGTAGAAAACCCTGATGAACGCTCAATTTGTCAGCGTTATCATGATAACCAAAAAAGCAGTTAACCCACTTTAATCACTTCATTAAATCGAGTGGTGTAAGCTGGAGATTTTATCTCCGATTTCATCACCCAATCCTCATTAAAGCCCTCTTGAGCACTGCGTAGCGTGCCTTTGCCAAAACGGTTGTTTATATCATCCAATACCGACATTAACGCCTTGTTATCATCGGCTTGTGGTATAAATAAATCGGCTTGAATCATGCCTGCGTCGCTAATGTCATTTAACACAATACCTGCTTTTTTATATTCATAACCCAATCGAAATATTTTCTCCACGCCTTGAGTGGCTGCTTTTAAGAAAAGGTTTGTTTGGCTTGATGCTTGTGGCAGCTTAACCGTTATTGAGTTGGAGTATTGTTTGGCATTGGCACTAAATGCTTTGGTGCGAATGCCAATGGTAATG
>JALSIL010000426.1 GCA_026990095.1 Lysobacterales bacterium | reverse complement strand
TCATCGTATTGCAACCATGTGCGGTACTCGTTCATCATCACATTTTCTTTTTTATCTTCAACACTCTTACCATGACAGACACCACTTGAACAGGTTGCCACACCCATGTGCTTTTGCGAAGTAAATTGCGGCAAAGTTCCAGCATTTACATTGAATACCAACACTAAGCTTATGATTAAAAAAGAATTTATTTTCATTGTTTTTCTACAAACCATGGTTTTCCATCTTCATCTAAGTACATCCTGCGCATTTCTTCTAGATTTAGCGGTCGAGAACCTCGTCTTCCAAACACAGCCACCTGACCACCTGTTTCATCCACGCCTCGATCTCTTTCTAAACCACGAGACAAGGAATAAGCAGGTGATTTTGTCGGATAACTGGCAATAAATAATGGATTTGGTTCAGGACTAAAGCCATAAAATTTCGGCTGCAAACTGGGTGAAGTTAGCTGAATAATTTTCAAACCACCCTCGCCATCGGCAACATAAGCAAATAAGGAGGCATTGGTGGTGGCTACCGTCACATCATAGGCATTGACAATTTTGCCATCGGCATTGTAGTTTTGCAACAACTTCATTTTGGCAGGATTTTTAATATCAACAATGGCAATACCCTCTTTACCATTGGCAACATAGGCGTATGTTCGTGCTAAATGTAACTTGCGAGCTGAACCCAAAGCTATGATATTGTTCGCCACTAAAATTGGTTTCTCAGGATTGGTCACATCTATGGCTTTTAGACCATCGGCATCGGTCACCATTAAATACCTAAATTGCAATTGTGCGGCTTGAGGCTTGTTTAAAGCGATACTTTTGATAAATTTTGGCTCAAGTGGTTCATTGAGGTTTACTACAACCAATGCATCATTGGTGATAACGTATCCGTAATAACCGCCCAGCGTCATGTATTTTGCACCATTGAGAACACCGTTGGCATTCCAGGTTACTGCACGTTTGATATTATTATTGAGTGGATCGGCATCGGAAAAAGTGTTGATGTCAAACAATACCAAGCCTTCTTCGGCATCTGTTACCAGTGCGTAGTTATAGATTGGGTGGAATGGTTGTTCTTGATTGACCTCTCGCATCAACTTGCCTTTATTACGATCTGGGTGGATGGGTTGATTGGTTGGTAACACGATGCAAGTGGCATTGGTCGTTTTGATATGTGCATTTTGACCTAAAGGACTTACGGGTGAGGATACGATGCGTTGCGAGAAACCTTTATTAGCAATGGAGGCAACATCATACACTTGTACGCCTTTTTTGCCCTCGGCTACATAGAGGTATTCACCTCGTAGCTGTAAACAATTAACAGCTCCAGAACTGTGAACAAACCCCTGTTCCAATACCTGTGCTTTGTCTTGGTGTTTTTTATAAAAATCAGGATAGGCATAGCGTTGCAAATAACTGCCTATAACGGCTTGAGGCTCTTGCCATTCGGTCACTTCAACGCCAGTAATATATCCTTCACCACCCAACCAAGCATAATGCCCAATAAAGTCAACAAAACGAGTTCCATACATTAATAATTGTGCCATGATGGCATTGTTATCGTTTTCTACTGACAAGTGGCAGTCATCACAAGTTTTGGTTTCTGTCTTTCTTACGGTGTGCGGAAAATGCGGATTAAACGCTTGCGAACTGTAACCGCTGGCTGCCACAGGTGGTTGCTGCATGTATATTTTTTCACGATTGGCATTGGTTGAGGATAAAACCAAAGCAGAAGTCGATCGAACGGGAGCAAATTTTCCACTTTTGGCAGTTTCGCGTTTTCCAATTAAAAACATTTGATCACGAGCCACTTGAGGATTGTAGGTGGCAAAATTTCGTGTTGATTCACCTTCGTAATGGTGGCGTTCAGTTTTAGCATTGGCTTCAATGGGTAAATGGCAGCCACCACAACTGGTGGTCCACG
>JALSIL010000425.1 GCA_026990095.1 Lysobacterales bacterium | reverse complement strand
TTAAAAAGTTTGCTGACTCATTAAAAAAACACAGTGTTGGTATTGCAAACTATGCAAAACACAAACTTACTAGTGCAATTATTGAAGCTGGAAACATCGCCATTGGTATGATAAGAAAAAGAGCCAGAGGTATTAGAGATACTGAATATTTCAAACTTAAAATCAGGCAATCATCATTAAATGACACCTCATCAATGTTCTATGATTCGTATCCTTTTTTACTCAAATAAGCGGTGAAGAGCCACTACTTGATAAAAAAGGAGTTTTAAATCTTAGCTTTACGGGTTCATATCTTTTATTAACTAAATTTGTTAAAATGCGTTCCTTTAAATTTACAAAGAAAATATTATGGGCTTCAAATGTGGCATTGTTGGGCTTCCCAACGTCGGCAAATCAACTTTATTTAACGCACTAACCAAAGCGGGTATTGATGCGGCAAACTATCCTTTTTGTACCATTGAACCCAATGTTGGCGTGGTTGAAGTGCCCGACCCACGTTTAAAGGAATTGGCAAAAATAGTTAATCCAGAGCGCGTATTGCCAACGGTGATGGAATTTGTCGATATTGCAGGACTGGTAGCAGGTGCTTCCAAAGGCGAAGGACTGGGTAATAAGTTTTTATCCAATATCCGAGAAACCGATGCCATTGCACATGTGGTGCGCTGTTTTGAAGACGATGATGTCGTGCATGTAGAGGGCAAAATTTCACCGCTTGATGATGTGGAAACCATCAACACAGAATTGGCACTAGCCGATTTGGATTCAGCCGAACGCGGTTTGCTCAAAGCACAAAAACAAGGGCGTTCAGGCAATAAAGGAGCCCAAGCTCGTGCGGCAACATTGGAAAAAATTGTCGCACAATTATCTGAAGGATTACCGATTCGCGCATTGGAGTTGTACAAAGAAGAAAAAGAAGTCATTCGCGAATTTAGTTTTATAACAGCCAAACCAGTGATGTATATTGCCAATGTTGCCGAAGATGGATTTGAAAACAATCCGTTTTTAGACAAAGTTCGGACAATGGCAGAAGCCGAAAAATCCTCAGTTGTCCCCGTTTGTGCAGTGATTGAATCCGAAATCGCCGTTTTAGATGATGAAGACAAAGAAATGTTTATGGAAGAATTGGGTTTAGATGAAGCTGGGTTGGATAGAGTTATTCGTGCAGGTCATGATTTATTGGGGTTGTGCACCTATTTTACCGCAGGTGTTAAAGAAGTGCGTGCCTGGACTTTCAAACAAGGCTATACCGCACCGCAATGTGCTGGCGTTATTCACACCGATTTTGAAAAAGGCTTTATCCGTGCCGAAACCATGGCTTATGATGATTTTATTCAATACAAAGGCGAAGCTGGTTGCAAAGAAGCAGGCAAATTAAGGCTTGAAGGTAAAGACTATTTAGTCAAAGAAGGCGATGTGCTGCATTTTAGGTTTAATGTTTAAACAGTCTGTTGAGGTTAACCCCCATCATCGGGTATGGTGTCATCATCAATTAGCTGCTGCTTAATGCGATAAGTCCCAGCCTCTGGACTCTCGCCATTGTTAGGGTGATACAAATAACCTTTGCCCCCTGTTTTGATTTTAAACATCTTCATGGTACTCCTGTGAAGTGGGCTGAGTGGGATAAATCCCACTTGCCAGTTGGTTCTTATGGATCGTTGGCTTTAGCCGACGCTTTTTTGTCTTTGTTGGCTTTGAGTGGGATAAATCCGACTGACCAAATAAGAATACACTACTTTAGCAGCTACACATTATTACGTATGAAGCAAATGTATTAAAAACAACGGTGTCATTCCAGCCGAGCCTAAGCGAGAGCAGGAATCCAGTGGTTCTATGAATATAAAAATCCTGAAACAACACAAGTGGAAAATACATTAGTGCTTATGTAAATGCAGTAAAGTCAGCAGAACTAAGCTTGGGTAGTTCAACAAAAGCCTGTTTGAATCCAGTGAAAAGTATCGAATCCATTGCATTGTCGGTTTTAACAGACGGACTAAAGTCCGAACCCCATTTATCTATAATTGATACAATCGGATAATTTGATTTCATTGGATCGTTGGCTTTAAAAAACGGGGAGAGGTTAGAGTGTTATCAACACGAATTGTTTGTGATAAGACATAGAGTGCATTTTGGTGACTTGAACCTTGCAGGTTGTTACTTAACAAAGTAAATTGTATCAGCCATTTATTTTTAAATATTGCCCCTTTGGTTGTATAACGGTATTTTGGCATATATTCATTACTGGCAAATGTTGCCATTGCTCCTTTGCCATCATTTACGGAAAAGTTTTGGATATTTACTTGGTTTTCTCGTGATTTTTTAACGAACCGACTGCCCAATAATTGAACCAAATCATTTATCTCTTTTTGACTAAATTGTTTATTGTTAGGAAAAATAAAATCTATCATTAGTGAAGCCTGTAATGCTTTGTTTTGATTAATCATTTTGACGTGATAGAGCTTCTGGCTATAGACCTTATTATAGTATTTCCAGTCCTTTGGCAAGGACAGTCGGATACGGTATCGCCCAACGCTAGCATTTAAGGAGGTCTTATCAGAAGCCGTAAAATGCCTTGTGCTTGCTATTTTCTTAGCTTGCTTTATTTGGGACGTCTTTTTGGCTAACTGGTGCTTTAACTTCTTCTTTTTTGTTATCTTTTTACTTTTATTGGCATCTTTTTGTGTCTTGAGGCTGTAAACGTCAACCGTGCATTTTTCCTCCTGAAAGGATACCGTTCCATTAGCGAGAATGCATTTATGGATTTCGAGTTTTTTGGCACTGCACAAACAAGAGAACAACAAAATTATTAACAGAATAAACTTCATTACCAAGAACTTACCTGAGAAATGAAATCTTGGTGGTGTGACACATAGTCCTTAAGGTTTGAGTGCAATTCTTTTTTCCTTTGCTGGTTGGCAAAAGACCCATTAATGGCATTTTTAGCCATTTGTATAATGCCTTCTTTTGTTACTGATGTGTTTTCGGCAATACTTATCATGTTTTCGGTTAAATAAGCATTAAAATGAGCAGGGTCATCGGAATGAATACTGACATTCAGACCCTTTTCCAACATCACCGGCAAAGTATGATGCGACATGTCTTTAAAGATTTTCAATGCCACATTCGATTGTGGGCAAACAGTTAACGGCAATTGAGTTTCGTGCAGATACTCAACTAAACTCTCATCCTCTAAACAACGGATGCCGTGATCAATTCTCTCAACTTTAATATCATTGATGGCTGACCAGATGTAATCAGCAGGTGCTTCTTCGCCAGCATGGGCAATGACATGAATGCCAGCATCTCGCACCTTGGCAAATGTCTCTTTAAATAATGAAGGAGGATAACCCACCTCTACAGCTGACAAACCTATGGCAAGGATTTTGTCTTTAAATGGCGACATTAAATCCCAGTCGGCTTGTGCCACGTCTGCACCCAAATGACGAATAAAACAAGGCATAAAACCTCCGGTAATGCCATAATTATTTTTCGCATCAATAAAAGCGCCATGCAAAGCGTTAATGACAAACTCTGGTGGATAGCCATAGTCCACATAGGTGCGTATATCCGAGTGAATTTCAGTGTGCTGAATATTTTGTTCCACACATTTCTTAAAATAGGTCATGCACACATCATACAAATCTTGCTCAGATTTAATCACACGTGTTCCCAACATATACATATCAATAAACTCGGTGAGGTTGTTGAATTTGTAAGCGGCTCTTAATTCTTCAATACTGCTGTATTCAATTTTATAATTATTATGATGTGCCAATTCCCACAGGGTTTTGGCTTCCATTGAACCTTCAACATGCATGTGCAATTCAACTTTAGGCATATTTTCGATAAACTTTTTCAACATAACTGGATTTATTTTGTATAAATCGCAACATCATACACGCAGCACTTTTAGTTACACAAGTTTTTAATGCAATAATTGCTCTACCAAGCCTTGGAAACTCCTTCATTTTCATTTAATATTGGGCTATAAATCGACTGACGAGTATGAAAAAGCAAGTTAATAAAACTGTATCCGTTTTTTGGGTATAGGTCACTTTGAGAATGTATTGGTATCATTCATAATCATACTATACATTCTTTCTTGGCTTGGGCCTATCCCCTCTTTAAGCTGTTGCCTTGCTTCGGTTCATCTTTAAAGATATTTCAGGATAAACACCAATGGCTAAAGTTTTTTGTTTACCACCAAAGCGGTATTTTAAACGCCAATACTTTGCCCCATTTTTCTTAATTAATAGCCTTAATCCTTTTTCATCAGTAAGCCAAAAGTCCTTTGTTTTCGCGGTTGTCCGCTTGATTTTTATATCTGTCAATGCCATTTTGGTGCTACCTATATAAATTGAATTGAGTGATAGCACCAAATATAGCACCATTTAGTATGAAATTCCATGAAATAGGGTGAAACAAGCTGAAACAGCCTAGTGGTTGAAAGCTAGTAAATATAAGGGTTTTTGAACTGATTTGAAACGGGTTGAAACCAAAAAATGGTGCCCGGTCTCGGAATCGAACCAAGGACACGAGGATTTTCAATCTCAAAATATTAATAACCCATAACACTCAATAATCAATAATAACCATATAATACAATTACTTATAAGAATTGAATTATTGTTGTTAGTTATCATTTATTGCCACTATTTATGCCCAACTGTGGCATGAGTGTGGCATTTTTGCATTTTATGAAAATGGGTTTTTACCAATACTTAGGTCTGTAAATTGGTTTTTTCTTGGTAGGTATCATATTGGGCAATTGGTGTTTTTCTAGTTCATTATTGTTTATGTGAGTTCTTGTCCAGTTGGCATATTGACCTAATCCTTTATTTTTACGTTTGTTGCTGTTACTTCTTGGCAATACCAAGCCTAAAACTATGTCTTTAAAGTCATTGCTAATGTAGCTTAATGCAGGGATTAAATCTGAGTCACTAGAGACTAAAATTTGTTGTTTACATATCCCTTTCGTTGCATCTCGATACATTTCCAAAGCAATATTAACATCCGTTTGTTTTTCCTCTAACTTCCATGTTTTAACCCTTGCCTTTAAATCAATAGGTTTTTGATACAATACAGGCGAACTCATATCCACATCAAAGTAACCATTAATTATTTCAATGCAATTTTCACTTTTTGTGCATAATGCTTTATGGTAATAGTTTTGTGATTGTTGAGATTTTTCTTTATGTTGTGAGAACTTGGTAATAACGGGTGCAGTAAAAAACTTGATTGAAACGATTTGAGATTGAGGATTTTGTATTTTGGCAATTTCAGAAAATAAGCCATGTAAATCCAACCATTTATATTTGGTGTTTTTGACTAAGCCATAATAGAGGTTATAGCCATCAATATAAATTATTGTTTTCATGTATTGTTTTTCCTTTGGGGATTTTTCATTTCCTAGAATTGAAAAAACCGCATCAGCCGAAGCCTTGCGGTCTTTTCGCCTTAGAGTCATAATCTACAAGGATTACCACCTAAAGGTAAGTAGTGCGTTAATTATAAGGGCAATTATAGGGTTTTTCAATAATTTATTTATATTGGCATATTATTTAACTGCAGATGTAATAACGTACCCCTTACCTATAAAGAATTCCAAGTAATAGATTTTACCATCTCATAAACTTCTTTATTAGCACATTCTTTATTAAAAAGTACTTTAAACCCATCCATATCACTTGTGAGAAATTTCTTTTTATCTGAAGACAAAACAGCTTCACCTGCACTCATGCCACCAAACCCATTTTGCGAACGGTACTCATAACAAACTGCATTAGTTTTATCTACTACAAAAGCAGATGTTAATTTACCCGCAGTTGGGGCATTTTTAGCTTTCTTACTAATCTCATGCTTACATTCCTTACACTTAACCAATGCCATATCCATACCTACAAAATATTAATACTAGCAAAACATCTGAATTAATTCAAACTATTTTACAATCCCAACTTTGATGGTGTTTTTTTTAAGTATTTTTTGCCCATTTGTTTGAGGTTAAACTATCTTTAGGTACAGGCATACGCTCGCGACTAATGACAGTTAAACCAAAATCATTTATAAGCCATTTGTATTGTGAGTACATACTCATTGGTGGTACTTCGCCACGTTCCCATAATTTAATCATAGCACTTTCAAGTTTGCAAAGGTGACACAAGGCATTTATATCTGTAATGGCAATCAATTTGTTTGCTATCAATACTTGAGAATAGAAATTGTATAAATCAACGGCTCTATTGTCGAGCCATTCAGGTGGTGGCGGTGATTGCTTTAACTTTTCAATATTTATACCATCTGGTAAATATCGGTTTTTATTTGGGTCACCTTTTAAGCGTTTTATATTATTTGGTTCGTGTGGTTTTGCCATTTAATTTTCTCCATAATAATGAATTTTAAACTCCAAATTTGAAATAAAGGGATTGTAAAATTTTCACTGAGGGGTTCGGTCGTACGGATTTTACTTTTGGACTTATTACTGCCCCCATAGGAACATGCCTGTGCTTGTTTCATAGTTTATCCTATATCTTATCTGCGTATATGTTATCGTTGCCTAGAAGTCATCAAATGGATTGTGTTCTTTTGGTTGTACAATCTCAATATTTGCCCTTGTACTGGGTGACATTCCAAAGTGACTAAGCATGGCTTTTAATTGACTCTTATCCGCTGCGGTAAAGGTGAAAGGGTCACGGCGATATTGCACCAAAGTATTACACAAAAGTTCCAACGAAAACTTATCGCTAAATAAAGCCACTCCATCAACTAGACTGGCTTTGATTTCATTCCACATTTTAACTTGTTCTTTGTCAAAATATACTGGTGGCTTGCCTACTGGTTTATCAATTTTGGGTTCATTGTTACGCCGTCTATTCGGATTTTTTTTGAACGCTCCATTTACTTCTAGAATAGCACTTGGTTTTCTAGGCTTTCCCATTATTGTGACCTCTCCAATAAATAATCATTGCGTGAAAGAGGTGTCATGTAATATTCACGTAAGTACAACAATAAACATTTGCTATCATCGGCGGTAAAAAATTTAGGATTGTTTCTTTGTTTGTCTATCAATCTTGTAATTTCCTCAAAACCGTATTTGTCAGGAGCTGTTATTACATGATTTGTAAATTCTGAAATGATTTCATTATGAATATCAACTCTTTCTTGAGTGTATCTTTTTGGTGTTTCAGAATATTTAGTTTGTTTAATTTGTTTTGTCATTTTATTTACCTTTTGTTTAATTTGAAAAATTTTTATTGTGGGCGTGAAAATATCACTAAGCGTACGAATTTGCGTATGTTTAAGCTAGGTTTTTGACTTGCCCCCACCATAGGGCTAATATGACAAACAATCCTTTTAGGTATGTTAATATTAACACACAGTGCCATCATTTAACCATTTATTTATAATGCTGTTCATTTTTTCTGTCTCACAATTTTATATTTTTTTGGAAGCGAGGACGGTTAAGCCCTCGCCTTAGGTGTTTAAGTAGTTAGTGGCTTTTCCTATTTAATCCAATGCCAATTTGTTGAAAATCCTTTCACATTGCTTTAGTCTGTTTTCCCTTGTTTTTAAAGGCTTTGCCAGTGATTTTAACTAGGGTAGCTTTAACTGTAGATTAGCTATTACTAGAACTAAGACTATAACAATATTAAGGAATTAAATTTTTATAAAATATTTACCTCCCGAACTAAAGAGTATTGCAACTGTTTAGCATACTCTTGTTGCTTGTAATCATTAGTTACTTTGCCAACGGTAATTTCGAACGGTTGACTTTGTAACTTTGTGATTGGGATTTGGTCAGGTCTGATTCTTGGTAAGTCAGGTAATAACTTATAAAAGTCCTTGAGAAAATCCCCCCTAGGCTTTGCAATAAATTTACCTTTTTTACCTGCCTTTGATTTCAATCTTTTGACGTTGTAATATTTTGCTATGTCAACTCCGAAATATTCACCATCAGTAATCGTGTAAATTAATACTACTTTTGGTTGTTTGAATAACGTACCTGTGAACCATGTTTTCATGACAGCTTCATATTTACCACAAGGAATTAATGGTAATTCACCGCCTTGTATATTACTATTTAATCCATTTGTGGTAGAATAGCCATGTAGATTGATTATGTTTGATGTCTTATTCATAATTATTCTCACCGTCTGATTTGAAAGAATCATCATTAGCGGCTTTTGCGTAAGCCGTTAATGAATTTTTAGCTATCTCTTTCATATGCACAGGCAAAATATACCGCCCTGGTCTCGTTTGATTAGAATCTCTATCAACCATCGTGAAACGTATTGTTTCAATATCCCAGCCTTTTAAAACTAATTGCCTTTTTACTTCTGCTACATTTTCACTGCCTACCATAGGTTTTAGGTCGTGGAGTGTTTCAGGTTGTTTAGCAATGGATTTTATTAGACGATATTCTCTAGGCGTATCAATGGGCAATGTTCTCTTTTTCATTACGCTGCCCTCCCTTGATTTTGTGATTCTAACCAGTTGAAAAATTTATCTTCATCTATGAGAACTTTTCTACCAATACGCACAATTACGCCTTGTTGGTTGAGTCCATTTGAATTAGCATTAAAGATTAAAGCCCGAAAGCCACCGTTTGTAAGAAATTTATTGTCATCTAACATTTGATTGACAGTTTTTAGATTTTTACTCATATATTCACCATTTAGTAAATTATTAATAATGTAGAAATTTATTAGTATCTACGGTTTAATACGACTTGTTGTGTAGTCGATATGAGCATTGAATCATGTGAGGTTTGCAGTTAAGCAAAAGTGAAAACTTATTCGAGGTTGTTTTTTAAATTATTTAAGTCTTTTTGGTTTAGTGCAGTATAAATATTTCTATTTGGATTAAATTTATCAAATACCCGTGTTAGTAATGTACTGCTTATGGTACATGTTTTACCATTTCCTTTTCTAGTTATCCATTCAAATGAATTGTCTGTTATATAGTGTGGTTCATCAATAATATTGTCATGGTCAAATTCAGAATAATGGTACTTAATTTCATTGAAAATATTTGTAGGTGTAGGCTTTTTGAATTGCTTTAGATTGTTGTTTAATCGTTGCCTATCTAAAAAAGAAACAATTGCCCTACCTATGAAAATGTAATGTAAATAAGCACCACGTTTCTTTTTGTTGTTCTTTAAGTTGGTATACTTTTCTTCTTGTGAAAATATAAACTCTTTGTCTAGTTCTGTTAATTCTTCTGCTTGTTTATTAATACCGTGTTTTTGTGCAAGAATATTCAATATCGTTTTATAACTTGATGCATCCTCTAAATCGATTGTTTTAAGTTTTGAACTGTCACTTGGTTGCTTTTCGTCAACTTCAAATTCAATATTATGTTTTAGCTCATATAACCCCAATACATCAGTTAAATATTTCTCTAAGCTTAAGCCCTCTAATGCCCTTGTTAATTCTGCACCTTGATTGACAAATGTACTGCCTAATAAACTCTCAAAATCTACTAAAGCGTTTGTGGCTAGATGTGAAACATCATATTTTATTAACTGGCTCTCTAGTGTATTTTGAATGTTTAATAATGGATTAGTTTGATTGAGTAAACTTTCTATAACCTCAATATTAATTCCAAAACTATCATAAAATTTACTATAATCAGTTACGAATCTATCAGCCAAATTAGAATAAAGTGGTCTTACCATTGCATCAAAATTCCCCTTTAATAATTCATATTGTTGATTGAAATTTATTAACGTGGTTTCTTGCTTATCTATCCATGAAATTAATTGCTCATTTGTTTTACTGTAGTGTTCCATTGTTTTTTTAATAGTGGCATCGGCTTTTTCTTTCTCTTTTTCTAAATTGGCTAGTGACTTATCTATACTATTTTGGGATATTCCAATTTTATTTAAAAAATTTGATTGATTATGTAGGTTGCCGAATTGTTTGCCTAGTTTTTCCAACTCTTTTTCTAGTCGTTCTTGTTCTTTTTTTGAGAGTGGTTTGTCATATTCTGGTCTTAATACATCCTCAAGTTTTAATGCCTTTAATTCTTTTGAATTTTCTTTCTTGTCTTGGTCTTTTTTATCGGTCATATCCTTATCCAAATATCTTTTCATTCATTGAAGCCACCACACTACTTGTGTGGCTGTCTGATAGGTGGGCGTAGCGTTTCACCATTTGTAAGGTCTTATGCCCTAGAATCTCGGCTATTTCGGCAAGGCTTGCACCATTCATGGCAAGGTATGAAGCGGCTGAATGTCTAAGGTCATGAAATTTAAAATCTTCAATTTCTGCCTGTGCCATTAATGCCGTCCAAATATTGCGGATAAAATACGGTGAGGTGGGCTTTTCTCCATAGAAAACAAAATTTGTATCAATACGCCTAATTTTATTGTGCTTTTTTAAGAGTTCCAGCACATATCCAGTTATGGGTATTCTGCGGCGTTCATCATTTTTTGATTCGTGAATGATTAAGTAACCCTCTTTTAGGTTTATATCATTCCATTTTAAGTTGAGAATTTCGCCTTGTCTCATACCTGTGGATAAAGCCAATACAATAATGGCGTAAATGTGAGGGTTTTTATACTGGCTTGCAACATTTAAAAGCCGTTGTCTTTCATCATCAGATAAAAAGCGTACACGTCCACGAGGTTCTTTGGGTCTTTTAACCTTTCTCATGGGGTTGTCATCCATCCATTCCCATTCATTAACTGCAGTGGTAAATACGTGCGATAAAGCCGCCATATAACGCACAACTGTGGACGGTGCGCGTTTGTTGCCATTGGGTACTTTTTCAGTTAGTAGCTTTTCTTTAATTTCAACAATACGGCTTGCATTGATTTCTGATAGTAAATAAACACCCAATTCTTTTTTCCATCTTAATAATTGGGGTGTGCGTTGTTTAATGCTTTTGGGTGTTTCAGGAAGTTTAATCTCTAAGTATCTATCAATCATTTCACCAAAGGTGTGTTTTTTGGCTTCAATGGTTTTGAAGTGCCTACCATGTCTAATATCGGACTCGGTATCAGATGCCCACTTTTTTGCATCAGTCAACCTGTGAAAGGTTGCTGTTTGCTGTGGATAGCCTTTTAATCTGATTTGTACTTGATAGGTTGTTTGTCCTTTGGTTGTTCTTTTCTTTATAGACGCCATTTGTAAAACCTGTATTAACTCATGACATTCTATAATAAGTGGCAATTAAACGCAACAACGGACTTATAATCCTAGTGTAAATATAAACATAAGCACACAATATCAGGGTTTTACACGATTATTTTAATAAGCCGAATAAAATGCCACACTTGTGCCACAGTCAATAAGCAAAATCGATTTTACAAGACAAACTTATGATACTCAAAAAGCCGTATTTTTAAGCATTGCATGGGCAATGAGTAAAACTTTAAAATAGTTATGGTTTGATGTGATTTGTTACTAAATAATGTACTTTCTTATTTTCAAGTGTGTTGAAAATGTGGCATTTGCGAAAATAAGCTAATGTTGTGTTTTTGATAAATTGAGTTAAGTGATTGATTTATAACATTTAAAAATGGTGCCCGGTCTCGGAATCGAACCAAGGACACGAGGATTTTCAATCCTCTGCTCTACCGACTGAGCTAACCGGGCATCTTTTTTCGCATCATTTGCAAAGATGAGAATCTTCACAACCTGAATTGAACGCGCATTATATTGAGCAATATAGGTGCTGTCAAACTTTTATTGCACTATTTTATGATTCAGGCGTATATCCTTCTAATGGTTCTACACCGCCATCGAAGAAGAACTTTTGCATGGCTTGTTCTATGCGTTTTCTATCCTTGGGTTTTATCGGTGATAGGCGATTCTCGTTGATAAACATTACTTGATAGCTTAACCACTCTTGCCAGAACTTTTGTGAAATTTCTTTGTAAATTCGTGCTCCCAGTTCACCTGGATAGGGCACATAGTCCATGCCTTGTTGGCTTTCGCCGTATTTAATGCAATTTATTTTTCTCATGGCAATTATTTTAAATTAAATGTCCAAATTTTTCCACCGATGTCGCTTTTATAAGTAACTGAATCAAATATTAGGTATAAATATGAAATACAACCTTGCTTTTATTGTTATTTTTTCGATTTTTCTATTCTCTGCTCATGCAGTTGAAATGGATAATTTTATAAAAGTTACACAAGAGAAAATTGTGATTGATGAAAAAGCCGTCAATAAGCAAGCCGTTGTTGTCTATACTGTTGGTAATGATGCGAACTGTCAATACTCTTTGCTTCAGGATGCTATCAATGCTCCCAATAACATTCTATATACTTATGAAATTCGAGTGGCAAGCAATAAAACTTATACAGAGAGCTTGGTACTGGATTGGGTTGATTTAACTGTTAAAGGCGGTTATGCCAATTGTTCAGATGCCAGCAATGATATTGGCGACAACAGTCAGACAAGTTTGGATGCAACAGGCTTAAATTTACCTGTTATGAGGTTTAGAAATTCGGACACCTCAACAACTAACCTCTATAAAATATTTAATTTTGAAATAACAGGTGGTGTTGGGACGGCTACGGCTCCTGGTGGAGGAATTAATATTTTAGATACTGGTATTCGCTTGGATTTAGAAAACGCTCTAATTCATGCTAACACAGGTACTAAAGGAGGAGGATTTTATGCAGAAGGCTTTAATTCTAGTGTTTTTATAAAGGATACATTAATTATCTTGAATAGTGCTACAAATGGAGGAGGGCTTTATTGCGATGAACTTTCTACCGTGTTTATTTTTGGAAACTCTGGGGTTTCTAGTAATAATGCCAATGGTACAAGTTTTGATGGCAATGGTGGTGGTCTTTATTTAACCAATAACTGTCGGGTGGATTTTTTCGCAGGAACTGCAGGTGGAACGGGTGATTTGAGAGGGATTTCTGGTAACACTGCTAATCGAAATGGCGGAGGCCTGTATTTAGATACTGGTTCTATAGCCAAATTGTGGGGTTATTATATTTTTGGAGATTGGGGCAATAATACTGCACCAGTAAATATTACCAATAACAAAGCCAATGAGGGCTTGGGAACAGCCAGCGGCGGCGGAATTTATGCCACCGGTTCGACCACTCAAGTGCAGGCATACGGTACCATTATTAACAATAATGAAGTCACAGGAGGAATCTCGTCAAGCGGTGGCGGAGTGTCTCTGGACCAAGCTAAATTTAGTATTCAAAGAATGGATGATAAGAACTGTTGGAATACGCAAAAATGCAATCAAATGATTGGTAATAAGGTCTTTGGTTCAAACGCTA
>JALSIL010000424.1 GCA_026990095.1 Lysobacterales bacterium | reverse complement strand
ATTTCATTCTTTTTTGAACTTCATCAACCCAAGCTTTATTTATTTTCTCGTTTTCATTATCAATACTAGCGAGAATTAATTCAGCAAGGGCAACACGCTCTTGGGGGGGGATTTTTATAGCTTGTTCTAATAAATTCATCATTTATCCTCTTATCAATAACATTACATTAACTATTATAGCCTTCTTTATATAAATATCAATGCTTAAAAATCAATCCCTTCGCATCATAAATGCCAAACGTTGTATCAAATCTATATCTTGTTCATTCTTTAATAAAGCACCATAAAGTGGTGGAATGGCTTCTTTAATACTTTTGTTCTGTAGCAGTTCGAGCGGAATATTGTCAGCCAACAATAATTTAAGCCAATCAATCAATTCAGATGTGGAAGGTTTTTTCTTTAAACCAGGCACTTCACGCAGTTGAAAAAACACATCCAATGCGGCTTTGACCAATTGCTTTTGAATCTCTGGATAATGTACATCAACAATGGCTTGCATGGTTTTTTTATCGGGGAAATTGATGTAATGAAAAAAGCAACGACGCAAAAAGGCGTCGGGCAGTTCTTTTTCGTTGTTACTGGTGATAATAATTATCGGTCTATTCTTGGCTTTGACTTGCTCACCGGTTTCATAAACGCTAAATTCCATTTGATCCAATTCAACCAGTAAGTCATTGGGGAATTCAATATCGGCTTTATCAATCTCATCAATCAACAACACGACTTGTTCATCTGAGTCAAAAGCTTCCCACATTTTTCCTTTTTTGATGTAGTTACCAATATCATGCACCTTGTCTTCACCCAATTGGGAATCTCTAAGGCGTGACACCGCATCGTATTCGTACAAGCCTTGTTGTGCCTTGGTGGTGGACTTGATGTGCCATTGAATTAACTTTTTGCCCATAGAACCCGCCACTTCTTGAGCCAACAAGGTTTTGCCCGTACCAGGTTCGCCTTTTATCAACAAAGGTCTTTGTAAAGTTACCGCAGCATTAACTGCCATGGATAAATCATCGGTTGCGATGTAGTTATTTGTGCCGTTAAATTTCATTTTGTTATTTCTTTAATTGTGTTAAGGCTTTAGCAAAACGTTTTTCTACAAAACCACCAATAACCGTATCTCCAATTATAGTCAGTGGTGTGCCCTTGCCGCCGAGTTGTTTGAACAATTGTGCGTCTTCATCTGACCATTCGATATCGCGTTCGCACCAGGCCACACCTTTTGATGCAAGATAGGTTTTGGCTTTTTTGCAATAAGGACAGGATTCGGTAGTGAACATGATGATGTCACAATTGGGGTCTATCTCTCGTGCTGAAACTTCTTGATTGATGACTTTGACTTGTGTTTGGTAAACAAAATATAAAGCAAAGATGGCAGTTCCATAGAGTAGCGTAGGCAACAGGTATTTTTTAATTTTTTGCATAAGACTATAATTTCTCAAATCCCGATAGTAAAAACGCAATTATAGCATAACCCTTTAGCGAGCATGCATAGCGAACCAAGAAAATATCTTTTCACCAATGAGGTAACTGCAAATTTAAATACGTATTGTGTGATATGCCATTGTTTCTTTGACGAAAACCCCTATTTAAGGGATAATAACGACCTTAACTAATCACTATTAAGATGACAAAGCAACAAATAAACTTACTTGAGTCCATCAATTTACCAAAAGATTTAAGAAAACTTGAAGAGTCGCAACTCAGGCAAGTTTCTGATGAATTGCGAGAGCTTTTAATTGATTCCGTTTCACGATCTGGCGGTCATTTTGGCTCAGGGCTTGGAACGATTGAATTAACTGTTGCCTTGCATTATGTCTACAACACCCCGCATGATCGAATCGTTTGGGATGTCGGCCACCAAGCTTACCCGCACAAAATCTTAACTGGTCGAAAAGACGCTATTCAAACCATCAAGAAAAAAGGC
>JALSIL010000423.1 GCA_026990095.1 Lysobacterales bacterium | reverse complement strand
GTGGTTATTTATTTCTTGTACAGCTATTGGAAAAAACAGCACAAAAAAAAACAACTTATTGCTTTAATGCAAAGGCAATTAATGACTATTCATGATGAATTTCGGACAGATAAAGATAAACACAAGTTAGCAGTTGCAGTTTCTGATTTGCTTAAACGGTTTGTTCGCTATGTACTCAAAGATTCTGCTGCGGCCTCGTTAACAGGTCAGCAATGGTTAGACTACTTAAATAGCTACAGCCCTAACGGTATTTTTAATGAATTCACTGTGCCGTTAACTCAAGCACAATATATTGCAAAACCTGAATTTGATGTGCCTAGCCTTATTGCGGCAGTGAAAAATTATTTTCCAGATGCCATTAAGCATCAGGAGAAAGGTTAATGTTAGAGTTTTTATGGATTTGGGTGTTTTTATTATTGCCATTACCGCTTTTGGTCTGGTTATTGCCTGCGGTTAAACAAGCCAACATAACTACGGTTAAAGTGCCGTTTTTCAATCATTTTTGGCAATCATTATCTGGTGTTAATCAACAAACAAAATGGTGGTTGAAGTTATTGGCAATTCTTGCTTGGATACTGTTGTTGGTAGCCGCAGCAAAACCCGTGTGGATAGGTGATGCCATTGCTTTGCCCGTTGAAGGGCGAGACTTGATGATGGCAGTTGATGTTTCAGGTTCCATGCAAGAAAAAGACATGAAAATTAATGGGCGAGAGGTTGATAGATTAACCATGATTAAATACGTTGCAGGTGACTTTATCCAGCGCCGTAAAGGTGATCGCATTGGTCTTATTTTATTTGGGCAGCAAGCTTACTTGCAAACGCCACTAAGTTTTGACCGTAAAACCGTAAAAACCTTATTAGATGAATCCATTATTGGTATTGCAGGTAAAGCAACGGCCATTGGTGATGCCATTGGATTGGCAGTTAAACGGGTTCGCAGAACTAATGACAATAACCGAATTCTAATTCTATTAACCGATGGGCAAAATACCGCAGGTGAAATTCAGCCGTTAAAAGCAGCAGAACTTGCACAAAAAGAAGGCTTAAAGATATACACCATTGGTATTGGTGCAGATGAAGTGTATCGCCGTACCATTTTTGGCAATAGGCGAGTAAATCCTTCATTGGATTTAGATGAAGCGACTTTAAGAAAAATTGCTAAAATGACTAGTGGACAATATTTTCGTGCCAGAAACACCAAAGATTTAAACAAGATTTATACCATGTTGGATAAATTAGAACCGTTGGCAAAAGAAGATCAGTTTTATCGTCCAACAAAGGATTTATTTTATTATCCATTGGCTTTATCGATGCTTTTATTATTAACTTTATTTAGGATTAGGAGTTAATATGGAATACTTATCGCAATTGCACTTTATACGTCCCTTGGTTTTATGGGCATTTCCGCTTGTTGCTATAATTTTGTGGTATTTGCAACAAAAAAACGGCAAAGAAGATGGCTGGTCAAAAATATGTGACCCTCAATTGTTGAGTGCCATAAAAGTTAAATCAGCTTCTCAAGGCAGTCGTTTGACTTGGTTGTTATGGCCCATTAGCTTTGTTGCTATCTTAGCATTAGCAGGTCCAGCTTTTCAAAAGCTTCCAACCCCTGTGATAAAAAATCAATCGGCTTTGGTTATAGCCTTAGATGTTTCTAAGAGTATGTTAGCAGATGATATAAAACCTAACCGACTTGAGCGTGCAAAATACAAGATTAATGATATTTTAGAAAAACGCAAAGATGGACAGACGGCATTGTTGGTTTACTCAGGTGATGCATTTGTTGTGACGCCTTTAACCGATGATACCCAAACCATTGCCTTGATGTTAAAGGCAATTAGCCCTGAAATTATGCCAGTGCAAGGTTCGCGAGTGGATATCGCTTTGAGAAAAGCCAAAGATTTACTTAAACAAGCGGGATATCCAG
>JALSIL010000422.1 GCA_026990095.1 Lysobacterales bacterium | reverse complement strand
GCAAAAAGTTACCGAAGAAAAGTTAGGCGAGCTTTTAGTCAGACTTGGAATGGTTACCGACAGTGAACTCTCACCTATTTTGTCCAAGCAATTGGGTCTAGCGTATTTAAATACAGATGAAATAGAAAAGCCAGATCCTAAAGTGTTAGACATGTTCAATCAAGAATTATGTTTGCGTTCAAAGTTTTTACCGATTAAAAGAAAAGGAGAATTTCTGGAAGTTATCGTAGGCAATGCTAATTTGGAATATGTTTCTCAAATGATTACCAAACGTTCAGGTTTGCGCCCTCATCTAATAATGGCGGATTTTGGCAAAGTAACGCGCAGCATTAAATACCATTATTTTTTCAGTAACTATCCGATTGAAGATTTGGTTCAAAAAGAAATTAACTTACTCAAGAATGATGCCGATCAAGTGCATAATCCTGAGGTGTTATTAGATTATTTGTTGCATTTAGCGGTTAAACACCGGGCAACCGATATTCACATACAACCCGACAATAATAGCGCACATATTTCATTTCGCATTGATGGTGTTTTGCAGCCTATTGTTGGTATGTCTAAAGCAGTAGTTCGGCTTATTTCGAGCATAAAAATGCGTTCAAAAATGGATATAACCGAACAAAGATTGCCACAAGATGGCAGTTTTGGAACTGAGGTTATTGAGACACCCTACGATGTTCGGGTGTCAACTCTATCCACGGAGTTTGGTGAAAATGTTGTGCTAAGGCTTTTGCCTGGTGGTGTTTTGGTTCGCGATTTGAGTCAATTGGGTTTTTTGGCAAAAGACATTCATGTGATGAAGAAAATGTTTTCCCAACCTGCTGGTATTGTATTGCTTACTGGTCCAACTGGTAGTGGTAAAACCACAACTTTACATGCTGGTTTGAGAGCACACGGTTTAAGTGGAAAAAATATATTAACCATTGAAGACCCAATTGAATACAAATTGCCCGTCATCTGCCAGACTCAAGTCAATCGAAAAGCAAATTATACTTTTGAAACAGCCATTGCGCATTTTTTAAGGCACGATCCTGATGTGATGTTAATTGGTGAAATTAGAGATAAAGAAACTGCATTAGCGGCAATGACGGCTGCTGAAACGGGTCATTTAGTTCTCTCTACACTGCATGTAAACAGTGCCCTTGGTGTGATTCCACGTTTAAAAGCGTTAGGCATTCATTCTCAAATAATTGCCGATAGTTTGGTTGGGGTTGTCAGCCAAAGGTTGTTGCGTAAATTATGTCAGCATTGTTGTGAATCATATATACCAACGCTTGAGGAGTGGTCAATCGTGAGTCAAAACAAAGACATAAAACCCTTAAAAAGAAGCGTTGGTTGTCCACAATGTGCCGACAGTGGCTATCTGGGTCGCACACCAATTTATGAGTTATTGCCAGTAGGGAAGTCTTTAGTTGATGCCATTGCAAATGACTCTTCACGAAAACAAATCGCTGATATTGTTGCAACAAAAGGTTTGTTAGATTTAAGAAGCATGGCAAAAGGAAGAGTGCTGGCTGGAGAAACTTCAGTCGATGAATTCATGAGAATTATTGGTTCGGAGCTGGATTAAATGCGTTGTTATTACCACAAATTATTATTGCAATCAGGGAAAACACGCAGAGGTGTTTCTAAATTACTAATGGAAAATGAACGTTCGGCTCAGATATTTTTGGAAAAACGAAAAGACGCCATTATTCTTAATTTATTCATGTTGCCTAACTGGTTTGTTTATGTCTATGATTTTTGGAATAAGTTACTTGGAAAAGATCTTTCTAAAGCATCATTAGCCGAATTTTTTCATAATATTGCTGTTATGTTAAAAGCGGGAGTGCCTATTTTTACGGCAATGGAAGAGATGTCATCCGATGATTCGGAGCCAAAAATTAGGGAGTTGGCAGACAACTTATTGGAGTCCATGCGTTCAG
>JALSIL010000421.1 GCA_026990095.1 Lysobacterales bacterium | reverse complement strand
AGATACTCCTAATTTTGAATCCTTAACAAACCTCAGGTTGATGTTTAGTGGTGCACTATTGGCTAATCCAAACACAACAAACTGGAATGTCTCTGGTGTCACGGATATGACTGCCATGTTTCAAGGTGCAAGCTCTGCTAACCCTAATGTCAGCAATTGGGATACAGGCAATGTTGAATTGATGAATTTTATGTTTGCTGCTGCAACCATTGCCGAACCCGATATGAGTCAATGGGATATTGGCAAAGTCACCGATATGACAGGCATGTTTAATATTGTTTCTTTGCAAAAGAGCACCTACGATGCTGCCTTGAAGAATTTTAGCTCACAAACAGTCCAACCCAATGTTGTTTTCCATGGAGGCAACTCACAGTACTGTGCCATTGCCCAGCATTTAATGTTATCTAACCCAAATACCAATAATTGGACAATTACTGACAACGGAACCTCAACTGGTTGCAATAGTGTTGACGATTTTGTTACCGCTTGGACACCAATTGGCGATGGTATTATTACTATACCAACTTTTGGTACAGGTTATTATTACCGAGTTGATTGGAACAATGATGGGGATATGAATGATGCCGATGAATCCACTATCTATACAGGTGATGCGACTCATAATTATGGAGTCAACACTTATCAGCAGCTTGCCATCAAAGGTGTTTTTCCGCGAATTCATATTGCTAATGGTGCTGAGAGGTTAAAGCTAAGAGATATTTGGCAATGGGGAAACATCAAATGGCAAAGCATGGAAAATGCTTTTAGAGGAGCCGAAAATCTTTTTGCTCTTCCTACAACTTCTATTCCAGATCTATCACAAACCACAAGTCTTAATCATATGTTTGCTGATGCAACTTTGGTTGTTTTAGGTTTAACCAATGCATTTAGCTCGTGGGATACTTCTACTATTACTTCAATGAATTCAATGTTCAAAAACACCACATCAAGCCCTGAGATTGGCAACTGGAATACGTCCAGTGTCCAGGACATGTCTTATATGTTTGCAGGTGCAATAGATGCTAATCCCGATACCAGTTTATGGGATACATCGCAAGTTACAGACATGATAGGCATGTTTCAAGGGGCGGTGAGTGCTAATCCTGATACCAGCTTATGGGACACTTCAAAAGTAATAACAATGGAATATATGTTCGATGGTGCCACCAATGCTTTGCCTGATACCAGTAATTGGGATACCAGTTCAGTCAAATCTATGGATTATATGTTTAGAAATGTACCTTTTGCCAATCCCGATACAAGAAACTGGGATATTTCCAGTATTCAATTAATCAATAATGGTGTTGTTATCCTACAACGTTTTGGATTTAGGGGGATGTTTAGTGGAGTTAAGCTCAATACAAATACTTATGATGAGTTATTAAATATTTTTGCAACAACAGCAATTCACAATAATTTAGAACTTGATGCAGGCACGTCTAATTTATGCCATTCTGTATCGGCTAAGTTTGTCCTAGAAAACAACAAAAACTGGATGATTACTGATTCTGGGCAGAACTGTTCTAATGAAAGTGATGATTTTGTTATTGTCGTTAAAACCGACAACCCAGGAAACACAACTTCAACTCAATTTAGGATTCCTGTTTTTAATGACCTTAACAACCCGCACAGTTACAACGTTTCCTGCCGTGATAATGGTGCCTTTAATGCTGGCGGTGTGGGTGGCGGTTATACCTGTAATTATTCCACCCCTGGCATCTACCAAATTCGCATTGTTGATGCTACAGGCAATGGTTCTGGCTTTCCCAATATTTATTTCAATAATTCAGGAGATCGATTGAAAATTTTGGATATTAAACAATGGGGTACAGGGAAATGGCAGACCATGAAATCGGCATTTTGGGGAACAGCAAATATGATTGTTACCGCTAAAGATGCACCCGATTTATCTCAAGCCACAAGCCTAGAAAACATGTTTCGTGGTGCTAGAAGATCCAATCCAGATACAAAAAATTGGGATGTTAGCACCATTACCACCATGAGAAGAATGTTTGCAGGGGATTATGTGGCTAATCCAGATACCCGTTTATGGGACACCTCGCAAGTGACCGATATGAGTTACATGTTCTGGCAAGCTTTTAACACCAAAGCAGATATGTCTGGATGGAATATTGGGCAAGTCACGACAATGTTTCAAATGTTTAATGGAGTTACATTACCAACACCCATTTACGATGCCGCTTTGATTAACTTTGATTCACAACCGCATAACCCTAACGTTGGTTTTACTGCAGGGTCATCCATGTATTGTGATGGTTTAAATGCAAAAGCCAACCTGATGGGTGACGGTTGGGTTATTACCGATGCAGGTCAGGAATGCACCCCTAGTCAACCAACTTATGAGCCTCAACAACTCTCACCACCCAATGATAACACACCCTTGGTAAGGGTTTCCTGTTCGGAGCCTAATAATACCATTAAGCTATTCTTTACAGGGGGAAGCTATAATTTCACTCAAGTGGCCTCTCACCTATGCACCGTAACAGGCTTACAAGATTTTGCATTTACTAATCCCGTTCAAGATGGTAACTTTTTTGTCCAAACAACTGAGACTAAAAATGGAGACGAGTCATTGCCTTCTGAACTTCCCTTTGCAGCATCATTTTTTATTAATACGACACCACCTCCTGATCCAACTTCAATTCAATTGATTCCAAATCCAGCAGCGAATGGAACTGGAGTTGATTTGTTTTTAAGCGGTATTCAGTGGGGTGCAATTGTTACCATAACAGGAATGACATGCGAAACTCCAGCACCATTAACAGGCTTTGTTAATTGTCTTGGTACGGTTGGTCAAAATGGTTTAGATGGTACAAATAATACCATTTCTATTGCTAATACAGGAGGCGTAAATACCAATACTTCAACAGGATTAATAGTGGATAATGATGCACCTGCACCTCCTGTGATTAACCCTATCAATGAAACAGACAACAGCATAACAGGAACGGCTGAGGTAAATTCTACTATTTCAGTTTCAGGAGCAATTTGCAGCAATAACCCTGTGGTAACGAATAGTAGCGGCATTTGGAACTGTGTAACATCAGGGCTGGTTGCGGGTTCTGCAATTACCGCCACTGCCACAGATGAGGTAGGAAATGTGTCACCCAACTCTGCTGTTGTCATTGTTACGGGGGTGGACAATACGCCTCCTAATGCTCCCATAGTCAATGCAATTCTTGATATTGACTTGGTTATTACAGGAACGGCAGAAGCACTGTCAACCCAAACCATTACTGGTGCAAATTGCACCAATACCCCCGTTAATGCCGATAACAATGGGGATTGGATTTGCCACTTACCTTCGACTCTAACAGCAGGCACACTAGTGACCGCAACTTCAACCGATGCAGCTAATAATACTTCCGTTGCTACACAGGTATTTGTTTCAACCAGCAATGCAATTGTTTTTTCTGACGGGTTTGAATAAAAAATAGGAGAATATAAGATGACCATCAAAAAATTTAAAAGTCAAATTAAAATAAAAACACACACTCTACTGATACTTTCAGGATTATTGATGTTGTTTTCTTTTTATCAAGCTAATGCGGCAATTGTTGACATTAAAATGATAGATGAGTTATTAGATGAAGGCCTCATCACTCAACAACAATTTGATTTAAAAAATCAACAATTACAACAAGAGGCATTTAATGCAAGTGCAGTTAAGAGTGTTAAAAGCATCAACGCGGCAATGGGCAGTATCAGTGGTCAAGTTACCGATGAAAATGGCGACCCAATAGAGTTTCAAAAAATTCGATTGGTCAATGCATTGTCTTTGGGTGCACCTATTGCCAATGTTGAAACCGATGCCTCTGGAAATTACACCTTCACGAATTTAACAGCAGGTGATTATGTTCTTTATTCAAGAGGCAGGGGTTATCTAAGATATATTTGGCAAAGTGCTGCCAGTGGCGGACCACAATTGTGCTCAGGATGTTATTATGGCTCTGTAGCTTCTGACAACTATATCACAGTTGGGGTTGATGAAGCAGTAACAGGAATTGATATTTCAACACGTCTGGGAGGGAAAGTATCGGGTTATATCAAGGATGCTGATAGTAGTGTTGGGGTAACAACATTAATGGCAATCTTATATAATGTGGATGGTTCAGATTATCAATCTTATACCGCTATTTTTGATTCCGTTACAGGAGCTTATACCATTGATGCGATACCCAATGGCACTTACAAAATTTACCTAGAAGCCAGTACACAAAGTGCAGCAAACTTCCATATCCCGCAACTGTATCCCAATATTCAGTGCAATGGTTGTTCCGATTTGGCAATACAAGGACAAGGGGATGATTTGATTATTGATACCTACAATAGCATCAGCAATATCAACTTTAATCTCAATTATGGTGGCTCAATATCTGGCAAAATAGTGGATGCTATTACTGGCAACCCCATGGCTGAGTTTGGGTACTTCTTGGTTTTTGATGAATTGAATAATTTACTCTTCACACGCCATGTTTTGGGAAGCAATTACGACCCAGCGGCAACGGGAGATTATATTTTTGGTGGTTTATTACCAGGCAATTATTATGTACAAGGCGGAGATATTGGAAGAGATTTCTATAGACGAGAAGTATATAACAACACGCCTTGTTATTGGTCAGGATGCAAACGTAACTTTGGGAATCCTGTTGTTGTAAGAATTGGACAAGACACACCCAATATTGATTTCTTGCTAGAAAAAGGCGGTAAAATTTCAGGAACAATTACCAGTGCAGCAACGGGTTTGCCTATTACTGATGCCAATGTGCAGGTGCAATTTATTGATGCCAATAATGTCGTTGTTGGTGGTGCTCGGGCAAAAACTGATGGCACTTATATTTCGGCTCGTGCTTTACCACCTGGCGATTATGCCGTGCGCACTGGCAATTTGTTTGTGGGAGTTTTGACCCAACCCTATGTAAATGAAAAATACAATGACGTTATTTGCTCAGGTTTGGCTTGTGATTTAACCACTGCCGATGTCAATGTAACGGCTGACAATGTGACAGCCAATATTGATTTCGTTTTGGACACGGGACTATCCTTTTCAGGAACAATTACCGAAGTTGGAACAGGCAATCCAATTCCTGATGTGCATGTTTTGGTTTACCAAAACATGGGAGATGGAACAGTCAAATTTGCCAATTGGGCAACCACCAGTGATGGCATCACAGCTCCCATAGGAAGCTTCACAGTCAATGGTTTGCCCGCAGGAACGTACTATGCAGTGACCAACAACGGTCACCGATTACCCTTTTTAGGTTACACGACGACTGCGGGCAATGGCTGGCTTGATATTCTTTATGACGGCATGATATGCCCAGCTAATGGCTGTGATATTATTTCAGGTACGCCCATTGTACTTGCAGTAAATAAAGCCGTCAGTGCACCATTAAATATCCAACTGGCAAAAGGAGCTAGTATCAGCGGAAAAATAATCGATGATGTTTTGGCAGCACCCATTGCCCAGGTGCAAGTTAATGTCTACAACCAAGCAGGGATATACTATGGCAGTTATACCACCGATGAATTGGGGTATTACAAAACCGCAGGACTTCCTGTGGGTTCATATTTCTTAACAACCACAAGCTTTGAAGTGTTAATTGACGCAGTTTATGGCGACAAACCCTGTTATTCGGGCAGTTGCAACTACCAAGATGCACAACCAATCGTTTTGACAGCACAACAAGATGCGATAAATAAAGATTTTGTGCTTATTCCAAAATCTGATTTTTTCTTTATTAGTGGGTTTGAATAGCACTAACCTAGCATTATTAACCCTGCTGAATTATTCCGCAGGGTTAAAACCATACTAAGCAGGATTAATTATGTTGCGCTTTTACCGCTATCCTTATTTTATTGTACAACTCTTGTAATTCTTGATTCCATCTTTGGTTATAACTTTTTTTGGCTTTTTCCATTTGAACTAAGGCACTCATAAAATCACCCGTTTGGTAATACCCTTCTGCCAGCACCGAATAATAAGGGTATTTAATGAGGTCATTAACCGTAAGGTTTTTTAATAGTTCAATGGATTTTTTCGGGTTATCTTTTAGGTGTTCTTCAGCAAGACTGATAGCGAGCTTTTGTAATAGAATTTTATCTTTATATACGCCAGTCTTTTTTTTCTGTTCTTCTATTACATTAAATAACCGAGTCTTAAATCCCTGCCTTGATAAATATTCAATGTACAAGGGAATAAAACTGGAGGTCAAAAAATCTTTATCTTCTAACTTCAACAACTTTTGAATTAAATCATCGGACATTTTCCAGTTTTTTTGTGCAATAGCTAATTGCAATTGTAAAATCAGGTTAGTGTTGATTGATGGTTTGGACTGACTTGTTTGTGCTAATTGCCAGTGTTGTGAAATAGAGCGTTGTGCCTTATCGAATTGCTTTTTTTCTATCGCGATTAAGCTATCCCATTGTGCAGCTCGAGTCTGACCTGGCAGAGAATGTATTTCGTTGGCAACATGCGTTAAGTCCACATTAAGTTTGGATGCCTCATCAAACTTACCCTCAATAAGTTTAAATTCTACCATGTGATTTAAAGCAGCTTGTTGGCTGCGTTTATTACCCAATTGGTTAGCAATATCATAGGACTGCCTTATGTGAATTTCCGCCTTTTGCAAATCACCAATCATGAAATAATAAATAGATAACCGAGCTAAAGACAGGCCTTCTCTTTGCAAATCACCTATTTTTTTAAAAAGTTCATAACTTTTGTTGATGTATTTGAAAGACTCATCTAACTGTTTTTGATACAGATAAACCGCACTCATGGTATTAAAAATCAATGCCGCATCTTCGGGATGTGTTTTCTCATTAATGGTTTTTTCCAACACCTTTAATCTTTCGAGTGCCTGATCGTAATTTCCCATCCTATAATCCGTTGCTGCCAAATTCATGTAAGCGGGATAAAGCCGATAGGTCAAAGGATAAGCAGTGATGATTTTCTCAAACAAGGACTTGGCTTCGCTCAAATGACCTCGCAGTAGCTCAACAGCTGCAAACTCACTGTCCACAACCAAAGTTAAACTTTCATTCAAGTTAACGGATCGCAATGCTTCCAACTGAGCAATACTCTCATCGTATTGACTGTGTCTTCTTAAGGCTTTTGCTAAACTTAGACGAGCCAGATGAAAGTCTGGTTTTTCTTGTAAACATAAATTAAAGTACTCGATTGCTTTTGCTGTTTCTCCTTTATTGGTAAAGGAAAATCCTCGCATATACGTTTCTACTAGATACTTATCTTCTGGTAACAGAGTTAATAAATCCGTATCAAAAGCACCGTTTTGTGAATTTTCTTTGGCTAAGTAATTGGCTGCATCCAAAACTATTTTGTGAATATCGGGCGAGCGGAAATGTTGCTTCTTTGCTGGATTGAGCCCATTACTCACCTCAATGCTTAAGACGTATTCTTTATCACTTAGTTGCAATTGCGTTTTGACTAATTTTAAATTAGGGTTTAATTGCCACATTTGTTTGGTCAGCTCTTGCTTCTTTTCTGTTCCCATAAATCGGCTGGTATCGACAACATCCGCACCATTTGAAAGCCTTAAAAGTTCAGAGATAAGTTGTTGAGTTGCTGAGTTTTGATTGTAATCATCATTCAAGTCATTAATATTAGTTATAAATAACATGCGGTTAGGAGAAGCTTGAGCCGAATCGATTGGTGATTTTTTATCCTCAACGAATACAGAACTGAAGAAAAAATAACTCACAACAATAATACTAACACTCAAAAACAGTAAGATTAGTTGATTAACTGCAGACTTGGGTGGCTGGAGAGATTTAACCTTTTTAATCGCACCCTCAAAACTCATGCCCTTTCCAAAATGAGTCACCAGTATTTTGGGTTTTGATGGGTTTTCTTCTAGGTATCCACGCAAAGTGGAGATAAATTGATCGACTGAATTTTCCGTAATAATCCGCCCCCAAACTTCTTCCATAATTTTTTGTTTGGAAAGTATTTTTTTAGGGTTATCAATAAAATAATTAAGCAAATCTTTTTGCTTATTGGTTAGCTTTATTTCCTCACCAGTTTTAAGAATCAACCCTTGTGAATAATCGTAAGAAATTTTATCAATTTGGTACATCATACAAGAAAGTTATCCCCATTTCTTAAAAAAGTGCTTGTTAAGTGCTGAATTTGAGTCATAAGCATAACTCCTGATATAGAAAACACGATTATAGCACAACTCCTTAGCACGCCTATCAAACCAAGAAAACAACTTATCACCAATCAGATGAAGGCGAATTTTTTAAATTCACCGTACGTACCTGTCAAGTTTAACAATGTTGTTGATATAAACTCACCTTCTTTGGCATGCTTTAGATACAAGAATTTGTTTTTTTCGAATGCGTTCTTGCTGGCGTGCTTGTATTTTTGATGCAGTATGCGAAGAAGGATAGATTCGACCACCTGATATAGGGTCAATACTATACGGAGTAAATGAAGCCTTTAATTTTGCCATGGACTGTTTTGCCTTTATGCACCTTAGCTTACGTGCCTTTGCTTTTTCTCTTCTGTATTGGTCTTGTTCTGCAAACTTTTTTAATTTATAGGAGGTTTCTTTTTTTCGATCAGATTTTTCTCTTGGGTCACTAGTTGACACTACAGAAGTTGGTTTTGAAATATTGATGCTTATTTCTGAAGAGGGGCTGTTTTCAGGTTTTGTTTCAGAATAATGGATGTTACCCTGTTTATCTGTCCATTTGTAATACTTTCCTTCTGCTAAGCAACTGGTGGTTGCGAGTGTTATTAGCAGAAGGAATGTTTTCACGGGGTTAACGGCACAGCTTTTTGATGGCTTGTTTTGCTTTTTTCATCATTTCTATTCGCTGTGTATCATCCAGACGAATATATTCTCCCGTGGTTGGGTCTTTCTGACGCACTCGCACGGTTGCTTGCAGCGTTGCAAGGTTTTTCTTAGCAATCTTGCAATTGGCTTTGTCTTGTGCTTTTTGAACGCGTTCTTTTTCTTTTTTATTGTATTCTTCGACGTCTTTTTGTTCTTGAGTTAGCTCAGAGTTGGTTTCTTCTTGCGCTGCTTTTTCTTTATCTTTTCTGGATTGGTAAGTTGTTTGGGCACCTGTTGGTGTATTGGCATAAACCTTGACTTCTGATGTTTGTTTATTGGCTGGTTTTTTTTCAGAATAGTGGGTGTTGCCGTCAGCATCAACCCATTTGTAAAACTTTTTGGCATTCGCTTGCGTCATGATAAATAAAGCTAAAATAAGGGTGAATATTTTCATAATTTTACCGTCTTAATGTTTGGTGTGTGTATTTATAGCATAAATCCGTTGATTTTTCTCTAATTATATTTAATGTATTTGCTTAACTCGTCCAACAATGCCAGATTCAAGCCGTACTTTTATGCCGTGAGGGTGGTTTGCTGAATTGGTTAGTAAATCTTTGACAATTCCTTGGGTGAGTTCGCCACTGCGTTGGTGCTGCTTTTGCACGACACTTACGTTTGTGCCTTTGCGGATGTTTTTTCTTTGTGTTCCTGACATGTTTTACCTTTGTTTGTAGTTGGCGAAGAAATCTTTCATGCGGTTTAATGCTTGGCTTAATATCTGTTTGTTGGGTAAGAATACCAATCTAAAATGGTCTGGTTTATTCCAATTAAAACCTGTTCCATGGACAAGTAATATCTGTTTTTGTTTTAATAAATCCAACACCATTTGTTCATCATTGGTGATGTTGAATTTTTTTGTATCGACTTTAACAAAACAATAAAGAGCCCCTTTGGGTTTGGTGGTGAATAAGCCTGGAATTTGATTAATCATTTCATAGGCAGTTAAACGCTGCTGATTTAATCTGCCCTCTCCTGCGATTAATTCATTTATGCTTTGGTAACCCCCCAATGCTGTTTGGATTGCAAACTGTGTAGGGACGTTAGCACATAAGCGCATAGAGGAAATAATTTCTAGCCCTTGAATATAATCTTTGGCAGTGTTTGTTATGCCACTTAATACCATCCATCCTGTGCGGTATCCAGCGGCTCGGTAGTTCTTAGATAAGCCATTAAAGGTAACAAAAAGAACATCATCGGCTAAGGAGGCGATTGAGGTAAATACAGTGTCACCATAGATAATTTTATCGTATATTTCGTCACTGTAGATAATTAACTTATGTTGGCGTGCGATTTCAATAATTTCAAGCAATGTTGCTTTGGAATAAACAGCACCTGTAGGATTGTTTGGGTTGATAACAACAATACCGCGAGTTTTGGGTGTAATTTTTGCTTTAATGTCATCAATATTGGGTTCCCAATCTCGGTCTTCATCGCATAAATAGTGAAGTGCATTGCCACCTGATAAATTAACCGCGGCAGTCCATAAAGGGTAATCAGGTGAAGGAATTAAAATTTCATCTCCATCATTAAGCAAGCCTTGCATCGACATGAGTATAAGTTCACTGACACCATTGCCAATAAAGATGTTTTCAAACTGTAAATCTGCAAGTTTTTGTTGGTAATGTTGAAAAATTGCCACTCGAGCAGAGTATAAGCCCTTAGAATCGCAATACCCTTCGGCTTGGGGAAGGTTATTGATTAAGTCTTTAACTATATCATCGGGTGCATCAAATTCAAAGGCCGCAGGATTGCCTATATTGAGTTTTAATATTTTATGCCCCTGTTTTTCAAGTTCAATTGCCGCATCTAACACGGGACCGCGAATGTCGTAACATACGCCTTTAAGCTTGGTTGATTTTTGTATCATATAGCCAATCTTACCAAATTTAAACTGTGATTAAATAAAAAAGTTAGCATTTAAATAAAAAGAAATGTTTCATAGTACCCTAATCCCGATATAAATTTAGGTTTAGAAAATAGAAAAAAGTAATGAAACTTGAATAATTAAGTTGAAATTATAAGAGGTCTCTATTACTATTGCTTTTAATATTTTAAACAAAAGAGAAGAGAGAGTATGAAAGAAAAATTAATTATTGGATTATTAATGGCTGCAACCTTTGCAGCTTCTGCAGGAAAAGTTGATCAGGCTTCTACGAGCCTGTTGTCAAGAGCTACTAATAACGCAGCACCAGCTGGGATAAATAGTACGCCAGATTCTTCGGTGACTATTGACTTCTCTGTGCTAACAGGAGAGTCTTGGGATGCACAAGGCTCGCCGAATAATGTGATTGGCAGTTGTGTTTTAGGTGGTACAATTACAGGGGTTGAATGGACAAATGTCGAAGTGGCTACTGTAGGAGCAAGTTGGTTGTCTGAAGCAACCATGTTGTTTTCAGATTCAGCTGGCGGTGGCGGAATTAACTTGAGTGTTGGTAGTGGAGATGATTTTGCTGGAACGGGTACTTATTCTTCTGGTGGCATTATTGATTTTACTGATAACGCATTGCCAGATATCGTAGCATTGGTTGATGGTTTATTACCTATTGAGTTTTTTGAGAGTTTTGACGATGTTGCTGGTGCAATTGATGCGAATTTTACAGCAGGAACGGTGACGATTTGGGGAATTGGATTAACTCCAGACCCTGCGTGTCAATTTGCAGCTGCTGCATTAGCTCCACCCACACCAGTGCCAAGCTTAAATCTATATGCTATAGCTGCTTTATTCCTAGCCTTACTCGTGTTTGGATATAAAAGAAGCCGTGCTTAAATTTTTGAGAGTAAATTAAATTGACTTAAATTTAGTTTATAATCTACAAATAAGTAAAAACCTGTGTAGCTAGCCTACATGGGTTTTTTTATGGTAAATAGTGACTGTTATTTTAGGGTTATTTAGAGTGGTTTGTTTTCTATTTGTTGTTAAATATAGTAAACTATGCAAGTAATTTTTAACTAACGAGAGAGAAAATATGAATAAAATTTTTATCTTAATGGTATTGTTCACAACAACAGTATTTTCACAAACGGAAAAAGGTGGTAAACCAGGCACAATTCCAGATACAACAGCAGCTGCCCCAGAAACAATTAATGCATCTGGAAGCGAAGCATTTGTTGATATAACAACTTTAGCTGGTGCAGGATGGACCTTTGATAACCGTTCGGATGTTATTGGGACTGCAGATTGGTTTCAAGGTAATACTACTGTTTTTAATGCTCAAGCAGGAGGCCCTGATGAGTATATCGCAGTAAACTTTAATTCAACAGCTGGGTCGACAATATGTAACTGGATGATTATGCCTGATGAAGGTCCTTTAAGTAATTTAAAGTTTTGGACTAGAACAGCAACAGGAAGCACATTTCCTGATAGGCTGGTGGTTGTAAAAAGTCCAACAGGCGGAGTCAATACTGGGGATTGCGTAACAGATTTTGGCGATTTTACAGAGACTTTGCTTGATATAAATCCTACTCTTGCCACAGGTGGTTATCCTGATGTTTGGACTCAACAAGATATAAATATAACAAGCCCTGGAAGGATTGCCTTTGTTTATTTTGTAACAAATGGTGGTCCAGTTGGAGCGAATTCAAATTATATTGGTATTGATTCAATGGAGTGGACAGAGGCAGCTGCAGTATTAGCTCCACCCACACCAGTGCCAAGCTTAAATCTATATGCTATAGCTGCTTTATTCCTTGCCTTACTTGTGTTTGGGTATAAAAGAAGCCGTGCTTAAATTTTTGAGAGTAAATTAAATTAACACAAATTTAGTTTATAATTTCAAATAAGTAAAAACCTGTGTAGTTAACTTACACAGGTTTTTTTGTGGTAAAATGCTTTGTATTGATATTTATTATAAAGAATAGAGAATGACAGACCCTACAAAACATCGAAGCAAAGGCATTTACCTTTTACCCAATTTATTTACCACAGGTGCACTTTTTGCGGGTTATTACTCCATAATTGCTGGGATTAATGGCAAATTTGAAATTGCTGCCATTGCTATTTTTATAGCGGCGTTACTAGATGGTTTAGATGGACGTGTTGCGCGTTTGACTAATACTCAAAGTGAGTTTGGAGAGCAATATGACTCTTTATCCGATTTAATCTCATTTGGATTAGCACCTTCTCTACTCATGTATAACTGGTCGTTACACTCCTTTGCCAATGTTCACCCAATTATGGCAAAAATCGCATGGTTAGTTGCTTTTATCTATGCTGTTAGCGGAGCCTTGCGATTAGCACGATTTAATGTTCAAATTGGAACCATTGATAAGGCTTATTTTCAAGGACTGCCTTCTCCTGCGGCGGCGGCTTTACTCAGTTCTTTTGTGTGGGTAGCTGTTGATCATGGTTTTACTGGAGAATCATTGCGTTATGTTACTCTTGTGGTGACTTTGGTTTCTGGGCTG
>JALSIL010000420.1 GCA_026990095.1 Lysobacterales bacterium | reverse complement strand
TAATCGTTTTTCTTTGTACTGACATAAACTATACCAATTTAAATTAGTATGAATATATCATACAATGATTAATTATACAAACATCTCTCGGGCTTTTTCTAGACTTTCGATAAAATAATCTATTTCTGCTTTGCTGTTGTAAAAAGCAAAAGAAGCACGTGCGGTTGCAGGTACGCCAAAGTGTTTTATCGCGGGCATGGTGCAATGATGTCCTGTGCGGATGGCGATGCCGTAATGGTCTAAAATTGTGCCTAAATCATGTGGATGAACGCCCTTGAGGGTGAATGAAATCACCGAAACTTTGTGGCTGGCTGTGCCGATTATTTTTAAGCCATCAACTTCCAATAGTTTTTCGGTTGCATAGTTTAATAATTCGGTATCGACTCTGTGGATGTTTTCAATGCCACTTTTAAGTATATAATCGGCAGCGGCTCCAAGTCCAATGGCTCCGGCGATGTTGGGCGTGCCTGCTTCAAATTTGGCAGGAACGGCATTGTAAATAGTCTTTTCAAAAGTCACATGGCTAATCATTTCGCCACCGCCGTGATAGGGTGGCATGGCTTCTAAGTGGTGCATCTTGCCATAAACCACACCAATACCCGTTGGCCCGTACATTTTGTGTCCTGATACGGTGTAAAAATCACAATCTAAATTTTGAACATCAACCTTGATATGTGGCATGGCTTGTGCGCCATCGACCAAAACGGGTACATTTCGGGCATGGGCTATTTTAACAATTTGTTTGATTGGGTTGATGGTGCCCAGTGAGTTGGAGGCATGTACGACGGATAGAAATTTGGTTTTGTCGCTAATTAAATCATTGAGCAACTCGATTTGTAATTCGCCGTTGTCATTAAAGGGCAAAACTTTGAGAATTGCTCCTGTTTGTTCGCATAATAATTGCCACGGTACAATATTGGAGTGATGTTCCATTTCTGAAACGATGATTTCATCGCCTTTTTGTATGCGTGAACGCACGAATGTTTGTGCCACTAAGTTGATGCCTTCGGTTGAGCCACGGGTGAAGATTAAATTTTTATCGCTAGGTGAATTCATCAATTTCGCCATCGAAATTCGGGCTTCTTCAAACAAATCGGTCGCATCGCCACTCAATGTATGCACGCCTCGATGTACGTTGGCATTGGTTTTAGTGTAATAATGAGTTACCGCATCAATAACCAATTGTGGGCGTTGTGCCGTGGCTGCATTGTCAAAATAGACCAATGGTTTGTTGTGGACTTTTACATCTAAGCAGGGGAAATCTGATCTTTTCATAATTCTATCTTGTCGAGAAAATCTTCGGTTTTAAAAATATTGGCATCTTGAAGAAATGATTCAATTAGCATAAATTTGGCTTGCTCTTTGGGTATTCCGCGTGAACGCAAATAGGTTAATGAGGTTTCATCCAATTCGCCAATGGTCGAACCGTGTGCTGCAATGACATCATCGGTGTTAATTTCCAACTCTGGGCGTGAATAAATAGTGGCATCATCGGTGAGCACAATGTTTTTCAGACTTTGAGCCACATCGCTGCCATCGGCTCCTTTGGCTACAATCGCCTTGGCGTTGATTGCAATTGAAGCTTTATCTGTGGCTAAAGAGCGTTTAAGGACATTGCTTTTGCAGTTTTGCACCTGATGGTTGGTGACAATATTTTCGCTGATATGGCAATTGTCGTGGGCAACATTGACAGAAGCAGCATTAAATTTGCTGTGTTGTCCGTTAAAATTGACTTCGGTTATGCAGTGAGAAAACGCTGCGTTGTTGTTAATTGTGCCTTGTTGTATGTTGACGTTTTGTTCGCAATTAATCTGTGAAAAATGCAGTAAAGCAGCAGTTTTTCGTAAGTGTTTGTTGGATTGTAATTTGATGCGTGAATCAGTTGCCAAGTTAATAAGTGAAACATGGTTAATGCGGCAATCATAATCGTAGCTTTCGGTTAACTCCAGTTCGGCATTTTCGCCTAAATTAATCACGGTGCGAATATTCTGCCAATCCTTTGAAACTTGTTGGTACTGGACATGCAGTTTTAGTTGTGCATTTTTTGGGATGCTGAGTTGAAATCCACTGTTGAGCATAGCGGTGTTGAGTTCGACAAAAGTGGTTTGTTGGTCGGTTTTGATGTTTTTCCAGTTTTTTTCATCCACTTGCAGAATGTCTTGCATTTGTGTATCTTTTGGTAAGTCACCTTCGATGGTGAAGATGAAATAGTCATTGCCATCAGCACTATCGGTGGCTTCTTCAAGCTTTTCTAGTTTTTTGATGTTACTGTATTTCCATAGTTCCAGCTTGCGGGAGGGCAAACCGTATTGTTGGAATTTTTTTAAGGCATCACGTCGCTTTTGTTGTAACCATTTGGGCTCATTTAACATAGCTGTGAGCTTGTCAAAGGCTAAATTTATTGGATTTTTAAACATGGTTTTAATCCTCTAGCCAGCTGTAACCTGTTTTTTCGAGTTCTAAGGCTAAAGACTTATCACCTGAACGCACGATTTTGCCATCTGCTAGCACATGCACGTAATCGGGCACGATATAATCGAGCAGGCGTTGGTAATGGGTGATGACGATAAATGAGCGGTCTTTATTGCGTAATTGGTTGACGCCTTGGGCAACAATTTTCAGTGCATCAATATCCAAACCTGAATCGGTTTCATCCAAAATAGCCAGCTTGGGTTCTAAAATACTCATTTGGAATATTTCGTTGCGTTTTTTCTCACCGCCTGAAAAACCTTCGTTCACAGGGCGACGTAACAAATCATCACGCATATTCATTTGTATGATTTTAGTGCGAACCAGTTTAAGAAATTCGGATGAATTCATTTCCTTTTCGCCACGGTATTTGCGTTGAGCATTTAAAGCAGCACGCAAGAAGTACATATTATTGACACCTGGGATTTCAACAGGATATTGGAATGCAAGAAAGATACCTTCTGCAGCACGTTGCTCAATCTCTAACTCAAGCAAGTCTTTGTCTAAGAAATCAATTGTTCCTTGTGTGACTTCGACTTTTTCCATACCTGCAAGCACATTGCCGAGTGTGGATTTGCCTGCTCCATTGGGGCCCATAATGGCGTGGACTTCACCAGCTTTAATCTCTAAGTTTAGTCCTTTAAGTATTTTATTATCGCCTACTTGGGCGTGTATGTTTTTAATATTTAGCATAGTTTTTTAAAAGGGGTCAGTACCCTTTATATTTTATTGTCGACAGTTAAATAAATAATAAGTTTATAAAGGGTACTGACCCCTTTTAAAAAACTATCCCACAGCTCCTTCTAAGCTGATATCAAGTAAAGCCTTGGCTTCAACGGCAAATTCCATTGGTAATTCTTTGAATACTTCTTTGCAAAAACCATCAACTATCATTGAGGTAGCGTCTTCTTCTGAGATGCCTCTTTGTTTGCAGTAGAATAATTGGTCTTCTGATATTTTGGAAGTGGTGGCTTCGTGTTCGAGTTGGGCGGTGCTGTTGCCACATTCGATGTAGGGAAATGTGTGAGCTCCGCAGTTTTTACCGATTAAAAGCGAGTCGCATTGTGTGTGGTTTCGTGCACCTTCGGCCCTTTTAGAAATCCGCACCAATCCACGGTAAGTGTTGTGGCTTTTGCCTGCTGATATGCCTTTGGAAATAATGGTGCTTTTGGTGTTTTTACCCAAATGAATCATCTTCGTGCCTGTATCGGCTTGTTGGTAATTATTGGTTAATGCAACCGAATAAAATTCGCCACGTGAATTGTCTCCACGTAAAATGCAACTGGGGTATTTCCACGTTATGGCTGAACCTGTTTCCACTTGTGTCCATGAGACTTTGGCATTGTAGCCATTGCAAGCGGCACGTTTGGTGACGAAATTAAAAATCCCGCCTTTGCCTTCTTCATCACCTGGGTACCAGTTTTGTACGGTGGAATATTTTATTTTTGCATCATTAAGGATAAATAATTCAACCACGGCAGCGTGCAATTGGTTTTCATCACGCATGGGTGCGGTACAGCCTTCCAAATAACTGACTTCCGCCCCGTCATCGGCAATAATTAATGTGCGTTCAAACTGTCCTGTGTTCATTTCATTAATGCGAAAATAAGTGGATAATTCCATAGGGCAACGGGTATTTTTGGGGATGTACACGAAGGAACCATCACTAAAAACAGCAGCATTGAGAGCGGAAAAAAAGTTATCGCCAATGGGCACAACTTTGCCTAAATATTGTTTAACCAAATCAGGATGATCTTTGACCGCTTCGGAAAACGAGCAAAAGATTACACCAGCTTTTTTGAGTTCTTTTTTAAATGTTGTGGTCACAGATACTGAATCAAATACCACATCAACTGCCACTTGAGTTTTTTTGGTTTTAACACCAGCCAATATTTCTTGCTCGTGCAAAGGCACACCGAGTTTAGCATAAGTTTCTAACAATTTAGGGTCAACATCATCAATGGTTTCTGGTGCGTTTTCATTGCTTTTGGGTGAAGAATAGTACGAAATAGCATCAAAATCAATCGGCGGTATTTTAAGCTTTGCCCAATTAGGTTGCTCCATCGTTAGCCATTTTCGATAAGCTTTTAAGCGCCAGTCAAGCAACCATTGTGGTTCTTCCTTTTTAGCCGAAATTGCGCGAATAACTTCTTCATTTAAACCAGGCGGGAAAGTATCCGAATCAATATCGGTAACAAATCCATCTTTGTATGTTTGTTCAATGCGTTTGTGTACTTCGGCATTTTCTTGTTCTATTGCTTCTATCTGTTCAGACATAATCTTTGACCATTAATTTTATATCGGGTTTTGATGCACCATTTAACTCAGCCATGCGAGCGATGGTCATTTTAACCAGTATATTTTCTATTTGTTGATTTACTTTTTGCCAACCTGTTTTGCTATCGCAGCCTTGTTCTTGCGCACACAAGCTATCAGTTTTTGTACATTCGGTAATGGCTGTATCACCTTCTATGGCGACAATAACATCATACAAAGTTATTTGCTTTGTTTCTTTTGCGAGCTTGTAACCGCCTCCAGCACCGCGAGTAGATGTAAGTATCGTGGCTTTAGTAAGTAATTTTAAAACCTTGCTCACCGTGGGTATCTCAAGCCCAACACTTTTAGCAATGACTTCACTAGAATGCAGTTTATTATTACTTTGCATAAACAAAATAACGGCAGTTGCATAATCAGTTAGGCGTGAAATTTTCAACATGGGGCTATTATAATTTAAAGTGTACTGAATTTGTACTATTTTGGAGAAGAAATAGGACTAATTAAGTCCTTTTTAGTGTTTTCGGTAGTAATTCTTCTATTTGTTGCATGACATCGAGTCGATCAACGAAGTCGCATATGTAGTCCAGTTTGCCTGAGTCGATGACTAAGACCTTACTCATGGTGTAATTATTAATCCAATTCTCATAGAGTTTATCTAAGCGCCTAAGATAAGACAATGGAATGTCTTGTTCCATTTTGCGACCACGAATTTTAATGCGTTTACGAATGGTTCGAATGGAACATTTGAGGTATATCATTAAATCAGGAGGGCGAATAGATGCAGTAATGCTGTGGTAGAAATCTTGGTAAGTTTTCCAGTCACGTTTTGATATTTTACGCATTTGGTGTAGGGCAGTGGCAAATATTTCAACATCTTCAAAGATGGTTCGGTCTTGAACCACAACGCCTTGGGTATTGTCTACTTGTTGGTGAATACGAAATTTATTACTTAAAAAATATAGTTGTGAATGAAATGACCAGCGTTTCATGTCTTTATAAAAATCGGCCAAATAGGGATTTTCATCATTGGGTTCATAAAATGGCGTAATGTTGTAGGTGCTGGTTAAAAAGTCCACTAAGGATGTTTTTCCAGCACCGATATTTCCTGCTATGGCAATAACGCGTTTGTTAGTCATTTTTAAAGGCTGATTTTATGTCCTGTTTTAGCCAACTTTTAAAATGTTGTTTTTGTGCTTTTGTGGGTTTTTCAAGTGCGATGATTTCCAGTTTTTCAGGAGGTGCTGGTTGCGGTGTAATGGTGGCTTGTTTGATTATGCCCTGATTAAAATAATGCACCACATAGCTTTGATTGACTTTTAAGTTTTCAATGATTTCATCTAAATTGCCTTTTATTTGTAATGTGTCAATGGCGATAATCTCATCATCAGCGGCAAGGCCTGCTCTAAATGCCGCACCGTCTGTGTCTACCTGAGTTAATTGCGTTATTCCGTTGTTAATTTTGGTTTTCCAACCCATTGAGACTTTGGCGTCTTCATCATTTTTAACTGCTTTAAAGTTTAGCCCATAAAAACCAAGTAAATCATCAAAGTCAATGGCTTTTGTGCCTTCGACATAGTCTTTCCAAAAGCCTGTAAAATTAGTATTGGTGATTTCTTTTAATAACTGTTTGACATTATTGCTAGTGTAGCCTTGCTTGCTTTTACCGTATTGTTCAAATAATTTTAAGCTTAAATCATCAAGGCTCTTTTTATTATTTGTCGCCGCTCTAATTTCTTTGTCCAATAACCACGAAACTAATGAACCTTTCAAATAAATACTTACGGTTGTGTTGTGGCGTCGGTTGGCATTGTTGGGCAACCAGGTATTGAAGCTGGATTGCGCTAAACTCATGACATGTCGCCCGGGTTTGTTTTGAAAAGTATGGATGTCTTTTGCCATGTTTTCGAGGTATTGTTCAGTGCTGTAAATGCCAGCTCGGGCATTAAATAAATTATCGTAATAACTCGTTGTTCCCTCTGCCATCCAAAACAGGTCAGAATAGTTTTCTTTGTCGTAATCATAGGGAGAAATACCTGCAGGGCGATAAGCTTTGACATTCCATGTGTGAATAAATTCGTGTGCGGTTGTGCCAATGACTTTGCGGTATTTTTTATCGGGATAAAAGCCCAATCTATCGGTTTGAATAATGGTTGAGTTAACGTGTTCGGTCGCTCCACGCAATTTATCACCGACATGATACATATAAACATAGCGACTGTAGGGAAAAGTTTTCCACAACGCTTTGGCTTGGTAATGCAGTTTTTCAATGTCTTTTTTCAATCGTTCCATGTCATAATTGCCTTTACCCCAAATAACTATTTCGTAGGTTTGAGCTTCCACTTTGAATGAAGTAAATTGATGAATGCCTGATTCAATGGGTGAATCCACTAATTGGTCGTAATTATCGGCTTTAAACTGGTGTTCACCGATTGAGTCCATGCCAGAAACGGATTGCCAACTCTCAGGAACTTTTAGTTTAACTGTTAAGGCTTTATCACGTTGTAAAGGGCTGTACATAAAAACACCACTGGCGTCCAAAAAAGCATGGGATTCATCAATATGACTGACGCGGTTACGCAGTTGGTTGGCATAGATTTGGTAAGTGATTTTGACCGTGCCTGGTGTATTGACAAAGATACGCCAACTATTTTTGTCATCTTGATGCCATGAGAGTGATTTCCCTCTGGCATCAAAGGCTTTAAAATCTCGAATATTCGCACTCAAATCTAAAATTTCATACCGTCCTGTACGCCACACAGGGAGTTTAACAGTAAAGGCTTTGGTGTTAACTCCTGTAAAAGCAATTTCAACTTGTGCCAAATGGTGTTTAGCATCGGTTATGGTTAATGTGTAATTCGTGGCAGTGCTGATAAATGAGGTGAATACAGAAAAGAAAAGCAGAGATTTAAAACTGAGAGAGGTTGGCATTTTGCTGAATTAAAAAGTAAAAAAAATATCTTAGCAAAAATAATTTTTTAAACCCACTCAATTGGATTAATCTGATAATATTTTTTAAGTTCGTGGTAAAGTTCAGGGTGCTTTTTGAGTAATTCTTTGGGTTGCTCAATAAAATGTTCAGTAATTACAGCAAAAAACTCAGCAGGGTTGGTGGCACCGTATTTATTGAGTAAGCTTTTTTTATGGAGCTTTTTCTTGGTGCTTAGGGATTTGAATTCTTTAGCTAAAACAGCGCTCCATTGTTTAACATTATTGTGTTGCAGTTCTGGAAAGCCTGTTCCTTGAGGGTTTTCTTGGTCAAGTTGGTGTGCAAATTCGTGCATGACGACATTTTCACCGTCTTCGTCATTGAGTGCGCCTTGGTCAGAATGTTGCCACGACAAGACGATTGGGCCGCGATGCCACGATTCTCCCAGTCGAATATGTTTTTCAAATTCACTTTTTGGGTCTTTGTTGGTGAAAGCATTGGGGTAAACCAAGATGTTGTCCAAGTGCGGATAATAATTAGTTTTGCGATTGAGTAAAAGCACACAGGCTTGTGCGGCAATAACCACTCGAATGATGTCGTTTATTTTTATTCCTTGATAACCGACAAAATTTTTCTCATCCAGAAATATTTGAATATGCCCATGCAATTGTCTCTTTAAATCAGCAGGTAACTTTGAATAAAGTGCAAAATGTTTGTTAAGAATATCAATCCACTCTTGCGGAAACTCTTTTTTATACAGTTTTGCTCTTCTTCGTTCTTTAGGAATCCGTGCCAGGTATAAGACCGTTGCAATGGCGATTAAAAAAAGGACAAAATAAAGCAATAATTTTGAATCCATTAATTTTCAAAGCCATTGTCAAATATTGTATCTGCACCTGGAGGAGCAAAGGGAACGATGCAAGTCGGTGAAGAACTAGCGGCAATTCTTCCGGTGATTTGGGTAATCACTGTTGGATGAAAATTTTCATTGCTTATGCCACAGTTAGCTCCACTTGCACCACCCACATGACAGTAACTCATAATGGTACCTTTTGTCCCAGGGCCACCAGGGCAGGAGGTAGGTCCACTATAACATCCTGCTTCACCGTTGTAACAATGATCAATTGGTGTGCTATAACAATGGGTGTGAGGAGAACCAAAATTATGCCCCAACTCATGTCCTACAAACTGTGAAACAAAACCAACGCTTAAGCTAGAACCCATACGGTTAACACTATAACTGCCTGGAGTTTGTGAACCTTGTTGGAAACCTTTGTTGCATAAGAGGTTTACCCAAGCAATGCCCGAGAAACTATTACTATTGATGTTTTGCCCGCTTAAAAGTAAGGCAAAATCTCGATTAATTGCTCCTTGATTGACCCGCCAGTATTCTCCAAAATCTGATAAATAAGTTGAAATATTGGGTTCAGTTGGATAAGGATCGGTAGCGGTTCTTAAAAAAGTGTCGCCAATTAATAAACGCGTAGCAAAATCTCTTTCGTAATAAACATTCATGTTGGTAAATAAGGTTGTTATGAAAGTCATGGCTGTTGTGGTATTATTGCTTTTCCCAAGCATCCATTCATTGTCTGTGTCAACAGCTACCACGGCTTGGTAGTTTATTGTGCCTGTTGGAGCGTGAGGTGCTTGAATCGCATTATTACCGAGATTAATGCTGGATATTTCGGGTTGATTATCCATTTTGGTGAAGCATTGTTTAGTCACGTCAGTATTTTGCGTGTGTTCTTGATGCTGTTTAATTGAAAGGCTTGTATGAATATTGCCAATAATATCTAAACTAACGCCAGCTTTATTGTAGTAACCATGAGCCTCACCATTTGTTGGATTAACCACTAAGCTAAGGCCATTGGCAATTGATGAATAGGTAATAAGCTTTGGGCGTTGAAGTTCTTTTCTTCCCTTGGATGTGACGAGGTATATTCTTGCATTTTTTGCAAAGACATCGTATTTTTCAAAAACAATTGTCCTTGGAGAGGTTTTATTATCAAGCTCAATAGCTGCAGAAGGGAAATTCTTGATAGTGATGGTTTGTTTGGCATTTATAAAATGATTAATGTCATTACTTGTTAATTTCCAATTGCTTTCATGGATATTTACCTGTGCTGATGATTTTTGAGGAGTTAATGGCAGTTGTTTTTGTAGGCTTATATTTTTCAAATTAAAATCTTGTGCGGTAACCGTACACGATAAAATAATAAGAAAGGGAAGTTGTTTTAAAATAGTTTGTTTTATTGTTTTCATGTTGAAATTCTAACTTATAAAATATTGTCAGTATAGTGTAATGAGTAAGAGAAATTCAATTTGTTATATTGCATTGTTCATTTAGTGTGATTCCCTTCACGAAATCTGCACATGAAACATAAAATTGTCAACCCTTTTGAGTTGATAACGTTAAGGAGAGTGACTTTCCAAGAAAAAGGTATCTTATGCAAGCTAATCGTCGTGAATTTATTAAACAAGCATCCGCTTTAACTCTTGGTGTGAGTGCTTTATCCTTGAGTTTAACGCCCACGCAATTGATGGCAGGTGATGAGCCTTTAGCGCAACAATTGCCGCTGACATCTAAAAATGCACACCTGTTAAATCGCATCAGTTTTGGCATTAATCAACAATCCATGCGGCACATCAATCGAATTGGCTATCGGCGATACATCGAAGAACAGCTTAATCCCGATGCTCTTGATGATTTGGAACTTGAAGCTTATATCGATGAACACTTGCCAACAGTCAATCAATCTATAGCACGAACACGGCGGCAAGTACGAGCCAATGAACTGCCCCGCCTACGTGCCGCACAAGAGTTAGCCATGGCAACTTATTTACGAGCCATTTACAGTAAAAAGCAACTGTTACAGGTCATGGTTGAGTTTTGGAACAATCATTTCAGCGTTTACCACTTAGATGGTCCTGTGGTATTTTTAAAAACCCAAGAAGATAAAGAGGTTATGCGCCCTTTGGCATTGTCCAGTTTTTCGCAATTGCTTCATGCCAGTGCTAAAAGTCCTGCGATGATTTACTATTTGGATGGTTATGCCAGCAGCAAAGAAGCACCCAATGAAAATTATGCCCGAGAATTAATGGAGTTGCACACATTGGGTGTCGGTGGTCCCTATACACACCAAGACATTATTGAAGTGGCTCGTTGTTTTACGGGTTGGAAAATTAACCCACGCAATGGCAAGTTTTTGTTTGACTCAAGCGATCATGATGATGAAGAAAAAATCCTATTAGGACATAAAATTGCAGCAGAAGGTGGAGTTACTGATGGGGAGCAAGTTGTGGAGATATTGGCTGCTCATGAGTCAACCGCAACATTTATGGCTACAAAATTATGCAGGCACTTTATTGCAGATGAACCAAGTCCAGCCATTATTGAATCCACGGCTGAGAGGTTTCTTGATTCCCAGGGCGATATAAAAGCCTGCTTGCGTCATATTTTGTTATCCAATGAGTTTGTTAATTCACAAGATAAAAAATTAAAACGCCCATTCCACTACATGACGGCTGTTGCTCGTTCTCTTGCCGTAACATTTACTGGCAGAGGGGCTGTTCGTTCCACGCGACAAATGTTTGATTCTTTAGGTCAACGACCTTTCTTTTGGCAGTCTCCTGATGGTTATCCTGATGTGGCAAGTTTTTGGGAATCCACTACGGGTATGTTGTTTCGGTGGAATTATGCCAACGACGTTTGCTTTAGGGATTTTGCAGGTTATCAATACGACCTTTCAAATTTGGTAAGCAAACCTTATACACCTGAAAATATCTACCAACAAATTACAGAAAAAGTACTATATCGCCAAATGAACGAGTCCGATCAAAGGTTGATGCTTGATTATTTATACGATGGAGCAAAAAAAGGCAGGGTTTCACCGCTTAAAATACAAGGGGCTTTAGCTTTGGCTATGGGCTCGCCTTATTTTCAACTCAATTAGGAGAAATAATATGCAAACAAGAAGAAGTTTTTTACAGTTAGGTTCGAGCAATAAAGTTGAAAATAAAAATGCCGACATATTAATTTATGTGTTTCAACGGGGAGCTGCCGATGGTTTAAATTTGATTGTGCCGCATGGCGATGAAGACTATTACGCTAATAGGCCAAATATCGCGGTAGCCAAACCAAATGGCTCAAATGATGCCGCTTTGGATTTGGATGGTTTTTTTGGTTTAAATCCTGCAATGTCAGCCTTGTTGCCTATTTATGAAAACAAAGACTTAGCCATGATTCATGCGTGTGGTGAATTGGGTTCAAGTCACTCTCATTTTAAAACGCAAGCAGATGTGGACAGAGGAACAATGGACGAGGGTGTGCAATCGGGTTGGTTAGCTCGGTATGCAAACTCGTCTAATAATGTAAACTCAACTGCTTTTAAATCAGTTGCATTAAACAAATCCATACCCAAAAGCTTGTCTGGGGCAGAACAAGTGGTTGCATTGGATAATATTGACAGTTTTGCCATAAAAGCCCCAGAGTCAGAAAGTATTGCCCTACAAGCTAAACTGTCGTCACTTTTTGCAGGCACAAGCACATTAGATAAGGTCGCTCAAGCCACTTTTAATGGTCTTGCAGAGGTGGCTTCAATAAATCCAGAAGATTATCCAGTTGAAAATGAAGCCAATTATCCCAACAGTGGGTTTGGCAACCGTTTTAAAGATTTGGCTTTGTTGATTAAATCGGGTATTGGAGTTGAAACTGCCAGCATAGACATTGGTGGATGGGATACGCATAATGATGAAAATGCTACCTTGGCGGTATTAGCCAAAGAGTTTGCCGATACCTTAGCGGCTTTTTATGCCGATATGGGCGACAGAATGCAAAATATTACGGTAATATCACTGACGGAATTTGGACGACGAGTGGCAGAGAATGGCTCAAATGGCACCGACCATGGCACTGGATATGTTGCCTTTGTCATGGGTAGAGGAGTCAATGGAGGTCAAGTATTTACCGATTGGCCTGGTTTAAGAACCCAAGATTTGGTCGGTCCTGGCGACTTATTGCCAACAACCGATTATCGCACGGTTATTGCCGAGTTAATGGATAAACGCATGAATTTTAACAATCAGCAAGAATTATTTCCTGACTTTGAAGTGCCAGAATATTTGGGAGTGTTTAGCCGATAGGTTTAGAAATTTTAATTTACAAAAGTGTGAAGTAAGATACAATAAAGGATTATTGGTAAATTATTCATACACATGTTAAGCTATGCTCTCAAACCAACCAAAATCCTCTGTGTTGCCCGCAATTATGTGGCACATATTAAAGAGTTAGATAACGAAGTTCCATCTCAAATGGCTTTATTTATGAAGCCGCCTTCGGCTATTGCTGATGAAATTTATTTTAATAAACAAGACCCAATTCATTATGAGGGTGAACTGTGTTTTATAATCAAAGATGGAAAACTCAGCAAAGTGGGTTTTGGCTTGGATTTGACCAAACGCGAAATTCAATCGCAATTAAAAGCCAAAGGATTGCCTTGGGAACGCGCCAAGGCTTTTGATGGTTCGGCTGTTTTTAGTGAGTTTGTTGCCTTTGGCGGTGAGATTAAAGACCTGCGACTGGAGCTGTTTATCAATGGTGAACTTGTTCAGCAAGGTGGTTGTGAATTGATG
>JALSIL010000419.1 GCA_026990095.1 Lysobacterales bacterium | reverse complement strand
CTGAATTTATTTGACTCCATAACAGAGCGATAATTATCAATAGTTTTTTCATTTTAAATTCCTAAAATTTGTGTGCTTACTTAAGGAATCGTAAAACTAAAGAGAAATAGGACAAATTATTTACTACACTAATAAAACAAAAACATCTTCTAAAAAATTTCTGTAGAATAGACTGATAACAAAATTGAAAAAGTAGAAACTATTCCTATAAAAATTTGGAACTATGCCACTCGAATATCATTTTTCATACAGTCCCATCATAACCTTCTCAGGTGTCATGGGTGAGTGAAATTTTATTTGATAATCTTGATTGAAGGCTTTGATGGCATTGGCTATGGCAAAATATGCGCCTATTCCATACATTAGTGGTGGTTCTCCTACGGCTTTGGATTTGAAAATAGCCATGTCGTGCCCTTCAGTTTTTAGTGCTTCGACTGTGATGTCTTTGGCAATAGAGAATATATCGGGAATTTTGTAAGTCGATAAAGTATTGGACAACAATCGGCCTTGTTCGTTGTAAGCCACCTCTTCCATAGTCATCCAACCGATGCCTTGAGCCAATGCCCCTTCGACTTGACCTAAATCCACACCTTTGTTCATGCTTTTGCCGAAGTCATGGACAATATCCACGCAGTCAATTTCATAAGTTCCAAGCAAACAATCAACCGTTGTTTGTATCAATGCCGCACCATAAACATGGTAAGCAAAGGGATGGCCTTTTTCTTTGCTTTTATCAAATTTGATTATGGGTGTCGCATAGTGTGCATTTTCTGTGAGGCAAATGCGTTTCCAAAAGGTTTTGAAAACTAAATTTTTCCAATCAAGTTCAGTCTTTTCACCATTAACTTCAACCCAACCATTATTAATCTCTATAGTATCTACCCCAACGGACAATTCATCAGCAGCCACATGTTTGAGTCTATCTAATAAGGCAGTACAGGCTTTGAGCAAAGCTTTACCGTTTAAATCGGCAGTAGCACTGGCAGCCGTTGGTGATGTATTGGCAACCCGTGTGGTGTTGGTGGTTTCTAGTTTTATCAAATCTGGGTTAATGGAAAAGGTTTGTGCAGCCACTTGTAACATTTTGGTGTTAACGCTTTGGCCCATTTCCACCGCTCCTGTGGATATGCCGACACTTCCATCTTGGTAAATATGCACTAAGGCACGGGCGTGGTTCATCGGCGTATTGGTGAATGATATTCCAAAACAAATGGGCATCACTGCCATGCCTTTTTTGAATTGTTGGTTGCTTTGATTAAATGTTTGAACCGATTGCTCTGCTGCTTCTATGTCTATTTTGTCATTGAGTTGTTTCCACGCTTTTTGAGCCTCGACCTTTTCAGCCACTTGCCCATAAGAAAAAACATCGTTTTCACTCAATAAATTAGCTTGTTGTATTTTGTAAGTTGGAATACCCAATTGTTCTGCGGCTTTGGCAATAGCCGATTCAATCACAACCATGCCTTGCGGCCCACCAAAACCACGAAATGCGGTATTCGGTGGCAAGTTGGTTTTGCATGAGTGCACTGTTGTCTTGACGTTTGGAATGAAATAACTATTGGTCGCGTGAAACAAGGTGCGTTCGGCTATGGCGGGCGATAAATCCGCAGCAGCACCTGAGTTTTGCAAAAATTGCACTTCAAAGGCTTTGATTTTGTAATCTTTATCCAAACCAATTTTAAAAGTGCTTTCATAAGGATGACGCTTACCTGTCATCTTCAAATCATCGTGCCTGTCCAAAATGAGCTTGACTGGTTTATTTAAAACATGTGTTGCCAAAGCTGCCATGCATGCCCACGGCGTTGCTTGGTCTTCTTTGCCACCAAATCCACCGCCAAGACGTGTAACATCCACTTCAATTTTGTGCATAGCCACACCCAAAATACGTGCGGCAATACGTTGCACTACCGTTGGTCCTTGGGTTGATGACATGAGTTTGATACAACC
>JALSIL010000418.1 GCA_026990095.1 Lysobacterales bacterium | reverse complement strand
AAAGGGGCAATATTTAAAAATAAATGGCTGATACAATTTACTTTGTTAAGTAACAACCTGCAAGGTTCAAGTCACCAAAATGCACTCTATGTCTTATCACAAACAATTCGTGTTGATAACACACTAACCTCTCCCCGTTTTTTAAAGCCAACGATCCAATGAAATCAAATTATCCGATTGTATCAATTATAGATAAATGGGGTTCGGACTTTAGAGACTGTGAAAGTATTCATATCCAATTTGAGGATAGCTTATGGTATAATATAGAGAGTTAAAGTACGAATATTACAATGGCAAAAAGACGATACAAAGCAACTAAAAATAGAAATCAAAACATGTTGTTTCCACCAAGTATTGATGAATATGTAGGTGAAAATAATACAGTTCGAGCCATTGATGCCTATGTTTATGGTTTGAATTTGGAGAGTCTTGGTTTTAAAACAGGCAAACAGATAATTACCTCTGGTCAGCCTGCTTATGATCCAAAATCTTTATTGAAATTATATCTTTATGGTTATCTTAATAAAATCCACAGCTCAAGACGACTTGAACGAACTTGTCTAATTAATTTAGAAGTCATTTGGTTGATGTCTGATTCTAAACCTAGCTACAAAACAATAGCAAACTTTAGAAGTGATAATGCAACCGCCTTAAGAGAAGCCAATAAAGATTTCATATTGCTGTGCAAAGAATTAGACTTATTTGGTAAAGAACTGGTAGCAGTTGATGGAACATTTTTAAAAGCCAGTGCCAATAAAAGCAGCATTTATACAGAAAACAATCTAAAGAAACAACTTAAAAAGATTGAGAATAAAATACAAGAATACCAAGATAGAATCAATTCACAGGACAAACAAGAAGATAAATCAAATCATACATCCAGTACCGATGATAAAGATTTAGCAGATAAGCTAGAAAAACTTAAAGTAAAACAACAAGAGAAACTGGCACTGCAAAAAGCACTAGAAGATAGCGAAGATACACAAATTTCAACTGTTGACTCCGATGCTAGGCTATTGAGGAAAAGAGGTAAAACAGTTGCAGGTTATAACGCCCAGTCTGTAGTTGATGATAAACACAAACTGATTGTTCATGAAAAGTTAACCCAAGAGGGACATGATTCTTCATTATTATACGAAATGCTAAGTGAGGCTAAAAAGGTGCTAGCCCTTAAACAATTAAACGGACTGGCAGATACAGGTTACTATGAAAGCAAACAACTTAAATCATGTGAAGATGAAAATATTATAACCTATGTTCCCAAACAAAAACTATCCAACAAATCAGGCCGAATAATTAGAGATGACTTTATCTACAACCAATTAGATGATTGTTATTACTATCCTGAGCAAAAACCATTGATAAAAAAAGGCAAAGTAAAAATAGAAAATGGCAAAAACATGCATCAATACAAGAGCTCAAGAACAGATTGTAATAACTGCCCAATTAGAGACAAATGTCTGAGTAAAAAATCCGTAAGACGAGAACTCTATCGTTGGGAACATGAAGAAGTATTGGTGCGAAATCAACAGCGCCTGAAAGAAAATCCCGAAATCATGAGAAAAAGAGGTTCGATGGTAGAACATACATTTGGAACGATAAAGTGTCGAGCAGGAATGCACCATTTTCTCATACGGGGATTAGAAAAATGCCAAGGAGAATTTAGTTTAATGGTTATGAGTTATAATTTTACCAGAGTACTGAATATAATTGGAATAACAGAATTCATTAAACATTGCACAAAAAGGAAACAATATGTCTAAATTGGGAAATATTGGACTTAGATGTATTAAATTATGCGTATAAAGTGAAGAAACACTTAATAATACACAAAAATATCAATATTAAAGCGAATATTTGTAAATGATTGAAAATAAAATGAAAAATAGAAATCCAGTTAGATTTAGAGGGTTGAAATGTGAATACTTTCACACTCTCTTTAGTCCG
>JALSIL010000417.1 GCA_026990095.1 Lysobacterales bacterium | reverse complement strand
ATTTTCTCCTGCTTGTTTTTCCGCATGACGAACTAAATAAATAGTGGTTTGTGAATAGGCTACCTGACCAATCAGCAAGCTGACAATAAATAACAAGGTTTTCATAATGTTTCTCAAAAAAATTGAAGACATTATACCCTAATCCCGATATAGAAAGGTGTTTTCTATATCGGGATTAGGGTTATAGCGAACGATTAAAAGTTTAGCTTGAATCGTATAATTTTATAAATAGCTACAACAAAAATTACGGGCAGCATAATAATTATCAATGGCAAAGCTAGGATTAATAATAAAATTAATTTGGCTTTTGACAGGCTTGATATTTTTATCACTGAGCCCATGCCTAGAGGCATTTTAAACCCTGCACCACCTGCTTGTGCAAAGGGGTTGTTAAAGTCTGGTTGTGTCCTTTGGTTTTTATCAATGACTTCGCCTTCGATGACTTTATCTGCTTCGCACGCTCGCGAGAGTTGGTCAATTAACATAAAAGAGACACTGGGAATTTCACCAGTGATGGTTATTTCATGTTGACCTAGGGTTAAAACGGATGCTTTTTCGCAGGGACCAATGAGTCGGTACTCTAAGTCTGAAATTTGTTCAATGCTGCCAAACTGATGCCAGCCATTAAAGAAATCCTCTACGTGTTGAGTTGGATCTTGGTGTATTGTTATGGTAAGAGTTTTGTTCAAAATAAATAATCTTTATGAAAACTTTAAAATTGGGGTTGTTAGCTAAAATTCAATGGTGATGTTATGATACAATAGTTAAATGATTATCAAGGTTCAAAATATTGCAGACTGTGTTAAGTTAATCGTTGCTAAAACAGGCAATAAACTTAGCATTGGTACACCACTTGGCATAGGCAAACCCAATCCATTGGTCAATGCTGTTTGGCAATTAGCAAAAAATGATTCTTCTTTAAGGTTGGAGCTTTTTACCGCGTTGTCTTTGCAAGTTCCCAAAGGTAAATCATTGCTTGAAAGACGTTTTTTAGAGCCATTTACCGATAGGTTGTTTCCGAACTACCCCGATTTGGATTATATCGACGACCTCAAGTGTAATACAGTCCCTAAAAACATGAAGGTGACGGAGTTTTACATGCAATCAGGAAAAATGTTGCATTCCAAAACCGCTCAAATGAGTTATACCAGCAGTAATTATACCCATGCCATGCGGGATATGTTAGACAAGGGCATGAATGTTTTGATGCAAATGGTGGCAGTCAAACAAACGGAAAACGGCCCTATTTATTCACTGAGTTGTAACACCGACTTAACTCTGGATATGGATCCAATTTGCCAAAGAAAACAGATAAAAAGACCATTGGTGGTCGCTATGGTTAATCCTTATTTGCCCTTTATGGGTGGCAAGGCACAAGTGGATGAATCTTTTTTTGATATTGTTTTGGATGATGAGTCGCTCTACTTTGAACCTTTTATGACACCACGAGCCAGTGTTAATACAACCGATTATTCCATTGGTTTATTGACCAGCAGTTTAATAAAAGACGAGGGCACTTTGCAAGTTGGGATTGGTTCCTTGGGTGATGCGTTGATTTATTGCACTAAACTACGCCACGCTCATAACCAAGACTATTTAGATTTAATAGATAAAGCACAGATAAAAACTAAATTTTTTGATGTTATTAAGTCAGTTGGGTCATTGTCCGTCTTTAAAAAGGGTTTGTATGCTGCCAGTGAAATGTTTGTCGAAGGTTTTGCACATTTATTTGATGCTGGAATTTTAAAACGCAAAGTTTATGGTGATGCACAAATACAGCAATTGCTCAATCAGGGAATATTTACCGAAACAATCCCTGAAAATATCATTGAAATACTGCTGCAGCATGAAGTCATTGATGAGGTCTTAACAAAAAGGCAATTTAAACGTTTGCAGTATTTGGGAATTCTAAAGGCTGGATTGAGTCTTGTGAAAGGCAAAATTAAAGATCAAACGGGTAAAAAATATTCAACAAATTTGACTAAGTATAAAAATATACAAGCAATTCAAAGCAGATGCTTAGGCGAAAAGTTAAAACAGGGCGTGTTATTGCATGGTGGGTTTTTCTTGGGTTCTGGCTGGTTTTATCAATGGCTTCGTGACTTAAGTGACAAAAACCGTGCTATGTTTCAAATGACTTCGGTGGGTCAGGTCAATGAACTGTATGGAAATGAAGCGTTAGATCGTGTGCAAAGAATTAAAGCACGTTTTATTAATACCTGCATGAAAGTGGATGTGCTTGGTGCAGCAGCCTCGGATACTTTGGATAATAACCAAGTGGTTAGCGGTGTTGGAGGTCAATACAATTTTGTCGCCATGGCACATGCCTTAGAAGATTCGCGCTCTATACTTATGTTACGCAGCACCCATCAAGGCAAGAACGGACTCGAAAGCAATATCGTTTGGAAATACACTTATTGCACCATTCCACGCCATTTGCGTGACATTGTTGTCACCGAATACGGCATAGCTGATTTACGAGGGCAAAGCGATGAAGAGTGCATCAAACGCATGATTTGTATTGCCGATTCTCAATTTCAACAAGAGTTAAGGCAAACAGCAATACGTTATAATAAACTAGGCAGTCACTGGCAAATACCAAAACAATTTACCAATAACTTTGCAGAAAACCTCAACACAACATTTAATCAGTTTCGCAAACAAGGCTACTTTCCTCATTATCCCTTTGGCAGTGATTTTACCGAAATTGAGTTGCACTTAGTCAAGGCACTCACCTACCTAAAATCCAATACCAAGACCACTATGGCTAAGATAAAATTGCTCGCCAAGGCGTATTTTAATAAAGCAGATGAAGAAACAATGAAACCCTATTTGCAACGAATGAATTTGTTGAAAACAGAAACTAGAGAAGAAAAAATCAGTAATAAACTACTTGGTTATGCATTATTAAAAACACTATGAAATACTTAAAATTTACACCATTGATTTTTTTCGCTTTACTAACGTCTTGTGCAAATCATAAGATTGATGACTCATCCTTCATACTCGCTTTTGGCTCTTGCAATAACAACAAAATAGAAAAGAATCTTTGGCAGGAAATCAATCAAAATAATCCTGATGTTTGGGTTTGGGGTGGGGATATTATTTATGCTGATAATCCCGATAATGACATGAATATTATCCGTGATGATTATGAAAAACTAAAAAACAGTGCAGCTTACACAAAATTTAGATTGGATAATACCATAATTGGGTCATGGGATGATCACGATTATGGGTTAAATGATGGCGGTGTTGAGTTTGAAAAAAAAGAGCTGTCACAGCAGTTGTTTTTGGATTTTATGGATGTGCCGAAAGATGATGCACGTAGAAAACAAAAAGGCGTTTACAGTAGCCATGATTATGCGGTTGGTCGGTATAAAATTAAGATAATAATTTTGGATACCCGTTATTTTCGCAGTCATTTAAGCAAAAACCCACACCCCACAAAAACTCAACGCTATATTCCAAACAGCTATGGTGATGGAACCATGCTTGGAACAGCTCAGTGGAACTGGCTTGCTGCTCAATTAACCCAATCGCAAGCAGACTTTAATGTTATTTTGAGCAGTATTCAGGTTTTGTCGCCTTATCATGGATTTGAAAAATGGGCTAATATGCCACACGAACTTGATAAGTTAGAATCACTAATTATGAGTTCTCAGGCAAAAAATGTCATTTTACTTTCTGGTGATAGACACATCTCTGAAATAGCCAAGAAAAATATCGAAGGATTGAATTATCCATTAATAGACTTTACATCCAGTGGTCTAAACCGTGCCTTAAATTTCGAAAAAATCGAACCCAACCCTTATCGAGTAGGAAGCAATATTGTGCAGGATAGTTTTGGATTATTGCGTTTTGATTTTATTCATCATCGCGTAGTGATGGAAATTAGAGGAGAACATAATAAGCTATTCAAACGGTTTGAACAGATTTATTAGAGCTCATATCTTAGTAATACTCTAACACTAAACCTAAACCACATCATTCTAAATAAAAAAACCAAAATATCATTGACCGAATGGTCAGTCAGGAGTAGTATTGACATTTTTAATTAAACTAAAAGTGATGAAGGCTAAAAAATTAGTCTAATTCTATCCGCCTTTGCAAGAAAAAACAAATATTCTTACGCATGCAATAGGGGTTGGGGGTCGTTTTCGAGTCGAATCAATCATTGCTTATGTTGTGATGGGTTGGATTATTCTCTTTGCTTATAAATCTTTAGCAGAGAACCTTCAATGTGATGGCATGTATTGGTTAATTGCCAGCACATGTCATTTTCTATCCATTTATTACTCAGTATAAATTATGTTAACTAATAAAGAAAAAATATTAAATGCTTCATTTAAGTTATTTGCAGATAAAGGTTTTAGCCATGTTTCAATAGCAGGTATAGCAAAAGAATCAAAAGTAGCAAAAAGCTTAATTTTCCATCATTTTTCCAATAAAGCTGAGTTATGGGAAGAGGTTAAAGAACGGGCGTTTTCCAGTTATGCTTCAAAACAAATGGATTTGTTTTCAAAGGCTCAAGACCCTGTTGAATTGGTATCAGAAACGATTCGCAGCTATTTTAAATTTTTATCGCAAAACCCCGATATTTTAAGACTGTATTCGTGGAGTAATTTAGAAAATGATGGCAGTTGCGGCAAGTTTGATAAACCCTTAATCGAAAACGGAACCCGTTTGATTAAACAAGCACAAGAGGCAGGTGTGTTTCGTAGGGATTTTGAACCAGTTAATTTAATTGTGACCTTTATTGGAACAGTCAACTCCTATTTAAATGCACAATCACATTTTAGCCAATGGTCTGAGGATTTATACAGTAAAAACTCAAAATTTTTAGAAGATTATATTGGTTTTATTATTAATGGAGTAAAAGCATGAAAAATTTATTGGTTAATTTATTCTCCATTGTCCTGTTATCGGCTTGTGTAGGCAATGCGGCATCGGATAAGAGCGTTGAATTGGAAGTTTTAGTCAAAAGCAAAGAAATAGTTGCCAAAGATATTACTCGATTGCATGAAATACCCACAGTTATAATCGCTAAAGAATGCGCTAATTTGTCTTTTTTATTGTCTGGAACAATTGATAAGGTTTTGGTTAAAATCGGTGAAAAGGTCGAAAAAGGTCAAATATTGCTTAGTTTATACAACCCAAATTTAGATCCGTCTATTGCCAACAATTTAGCCCAATTAGAATCCATCAAAGTTCAAATCTCACAGGCTCAACGTGATTTGTTAAATTTGAAAGAATTAAGGAAAAAAAAATCCACCAGTCGAACGGCTTATGAACACAAAGAAACAGAATTAAAAAATCTGCAAGCAAAAGAAAAAGCCATAAAGGCACAAATTGATTTAGCTCATGCCAATCAACAAGAATCATTGCTGCGAGCACCATTTGATGGGGTTGTTGTTTCCATAACTAAGCAAGTAGGTGAATTTGTGTCTATTGGTCAAATTGTGGCTGTCATCAATCAGCCAAATATTGGAGAAATTGAAGTCAATATAAGCAAACAATTGCATAATGGTTTGCAATTAAATCAAGAAATAACAGGCACTTATGAAAATAAAACGGTAAAACTGCGTATAACAGAATTATCCAAAGCCGCTGATAGTATTTCTCACTTAATGAAAGTAGTTTTAGAGCTTGAACAAGTAGCAAGTGATAAGATAGGGCAAGAATTAATTGTTCAGTTTCCACAAATTTATAAAAACGTGTACCAACTCCCGCTTGAAAGTGTTATTGATGATGGAATTAACAAACCCTATATTTTTATAGCCAAAGATAATATTGCTCAAAAAAGTTACATCAAACCTCTATACATAACTAAAGGGATGATTGTTTTTACCAGTCCTGATGGCATTAGTGACCCTGTGGTTATTAAGGGTCAAAGTAAATTGTCTACAGGCATGAGGTTGCAACAAAACTAATGGATTTAATAAATTTATTGGTGCATCAAAAACGCCTTATTTTAACCACAGCTATTTTACTTGCCATTGCAGGAATTTCTGCGTGGTTCAATATGAATAGGCAAGAAGACCCTTTTTTCCCTTATCGTAACGGCTTTGTTCTTACTCAATACCCTGGTGCAAGTGTTGAAGACATCGAAAATTTAGTGTTAGAACCTTTAGAACAAGAAATTGCTCAAGTTGAAGAAGTGGGTGAGATTCAAGGCATCGCCCGTGCAGGTTTTGCACAAGTGACAATCAAGATGAAAGAGTATATTTATGATACCAATACGGGTTGGAATAACATAAGAGATGCCATTGACCGAGCGAAAGTTAAGTTTCCATCAGGTGTGCTTAATCCAGTGCTAAATGACAGAATCATTGACACTCCTTTAGTGGTTTATGGCATTACTGGTTCAAATGACATCATGCACATGCGTTGGGTTGCAGAAGAATTGAAAAAGAAATTATTATCTGTTCCTGAACTTTCAAAAATTCGCTTTTATGCACAAGCCGAAGAAGAAATATCAATTGAGCCTTATTCGGATGTTTTAAAGAGTTTGGGTATTGATGGCAGTTATTTGGTTTCCCAAATTAATAATAAAACCGATGTGGTACCGTTGCAATCGTTGCAATCAGACACGCGCCAATTTATTTTAAACGCAAAAACTCAATACCAAAGCATCGACGAAATAAAATCAACTTTGATTACCTTGCCTGATGGCACAACTCTGCCTTTGCAGATCCTAGCAAAGGTGAAGTATGGAGCAAAGTTAGATGCCACTTCCGTGTTTTGGCTGGATGGTAAACGTGCAATAGGTATTGGTATGTTTGTGCCGGTTAATCAGCTCAATGTGGTGGCTTTTGGTAAGAAAATTCGTCAATACATGCAAGAAATGGATAAGCAGTTTCCAGGAGTTAGCATAAAACCCTTGTTTTTTCAGCCCGATAGAGTCTCTAAACGCATTTCAGAATTGGGAAACTCCTTATTAATGGGCATGGTATTGGTGACATTGGTGTTAACTTTTTTCTTAGGTTTACGTCCAGGATTGGTTGTTGCCAGCGTGATTCCATTGGTGACCTTTACGGGACTGGCAATTTACAATTTTACAGGCAATGTTCTGCATCAAATGGCAATTTCAGGCATGGTTATTGCTTTGGGAATGCTGGTGGACAATGCTATTGTTATGGTCGAAAACATTCAATACTACATTGACAAAGGCATGCGTAAATCAGATGCGTCAATTAAAGCAGTCAAACAACTGGCATTTTCCCTTTTTTCTGCCACGGGTACAACTTTAGCAGCCTTTATCCCGATGTTAATGGCAAAAGGCAATACAGGTGATTTCACAGGAGCCATTCCTGTTGTTATTATGTTAACAATCACCATTAGCTATATTTATTCTATCTTTGTTACGCCTGCTTTTTCGCATTTATTTTTAAAGCCATCAGTTCACTCAAGTCAATCTCGCATCATGATAATGGGAAAAACATTTGGGCAAATTGCGACGAATAGACCCATTGTTGTTTTGTTGGTTTCTGCTGTTTTTATCACCATTTCAATGGTGTTGTTTCAATTTGTTAAAAAAGATTTTTTCCCAAGCACGGACAGAAATCAAATTATTGTAGATTTAACCTTTGCAGAAGGAACTCACCTACGCCATAACACCAAAATAGCACGAGAATTATCTCTTGAGATTCTCAAGCAACCCCATGTCCGACATGCCTATACTTTTAGTGGTAATTCTGGGCCTAATTTTTATTATAATTTAGTCGAGAAACCTCGGTCACCCAATCTATCTCGAATCGATGTGGAGTTAGATGATGCCAACAATGCTGCTGGTTTTATTAATTGGATAAACGACTCAATTAAACCACTTTACCCAAATCTTGAAATTATTGCCAAACGACTGGGGCAGGGGCCACCAGTAACAGCTCCGATTGAAATTAAAGTTTTTGCTAAAGACAGAGAGTTATTAAGCCAAACTATCCACCAGGTTCAAGAGTTGATAGTCAAAACTCAAGGAACACGAGATGTTCGCAATAACTTAGGAGTCGGCCTACCGAGTTACCGTTTGGATTTTAAGGATAAAATGCTTAATCAATACAACATAACTCGCAAACAAGTGGCGCAGTCAATTGGTTTGGCAACAGGTGGATTAATTATTGGGCAATACCGTCAATCCGATAATCCAGTAAATATCGTCTTACGAAATGAGGAAGGTCTGGACTTTGCCATTAACCAATTAGAAAATATCCAACTGCACTTAAAGGGGCAAGTAATCTCAGTTAGCGATTTAGTCGATGTGCAGTTAGAATGGTTGCCCGCAGCCATTCACCACTATGATTTACAACGCACCGCATCAATTTTTTCAGAAATTCAAGATGGAACTACTTATGAAGGAGTATTACAGCACCTGACACCGAAAATTAAAGCATTAAATATGCCATCAGGGGTGTCCATTCAAATAGCTGGAACAACGGTAGAATCAAGTAAAGCCAATAAGTCTTTGGGAGCCGCTGTACCCATAGGGATGATTTTATTGTTGATGTTTTTATTGATAGAATTTAACTCATTTATCAAGGTTGGTATCATTCTTATCACCATTCCACTGGCATTTGCGGGCGTTCCCATTGGACTGTTATTAACCAACACCACTTTTGGTTTTACTTCAATACTCGGTGTTTTGGCATTAATCGGTATTGTTGTCAATAACGCTATCGTATTGCTGGACTTAATCCAAAAAAACCTAGACAAAGCCATAGAATTTAATCAAGCCATCATCAATGCCGTGCAAAGAAGAGCAAGGCCTATACTGCTAACAACCATCACAACCGTTGCGGGATTATTCCCCCTGGTCATAACCAAAAGCACCTTATGGCCCCCTCTTGCATGGACAATTATATCTGGATTACTGGTTTCCACCTTTATGAGTCTACTCGTAGTGCCTGCGATGTATCGGTTATTGCTTAAACGCAAAGAATGTAGGGCAATAGGGTAAAGTGATACCAAAAAAGTTGCAATTGGTGGAAAAATAAGAAGTCCTCATTTCTGCGTTGCAGCCTTTATTGATACATAAATCGACAAGGCAAGATTTGCCTTGTCGATTGATAATAGGATTTATTCAAAACCATCCTTAAAGAATGCAAAATTGATAGTTGTTTGAGTTGAAGCACTTCCATTATAAGTCGATAAATCAGTTGGATCTGTCATCGTTGCGGAGGCAGTGTTGTTAATCGTACCCCCAGCGTCAATATCGGATTGCAATACGGTATAGGTGTAATCAGTACAGGTTGCTGTGCTATTTGGTGGTAAGGCTGTTGGTGTACACGTCAATGCACCAACCATTGAATCAGTTACGACTAAAGTATCTAATACCACGCCGCCAGTATTTTCAATGCTAACACTGTATGTGATTACGTCATTGACATCAGCCTCCCCAGGAAACCCGTTGTCAGTTGTAAGTACAGCTGTTTTATAAACGGAAATTTCAGGTACTGCAGATGCACAACTTTGCACTTTTACATCATCAATATACCAGCCTTCTCGTCCGACAGAAGCATCAGAACCTAACCGGAATCTGAATCTGACGGTTTGTCCAGCGAAGTTGTCAATATCAACGACTGAATTGAGGTAGTCTTGCGGATCACCACACCAGCCATCAATGCCTCCAAGCCCACTAACTGAGCCTGTGTAAGAATCTGTTAACATTTTTGAGGCAGGAATGGGCGACCATGATGCTCCATTATCTGTTGATATTTCAAGTGTTCCACCATCCCAACATTGTGTTGCATTTCTTGATTCCATTTCTTGATAGTTCCAAAATTGTAAGGTTAAGGTGCTGTTACCAGCAGGCAGTGTAATTTGTGGAGAAATAAGTTCTTGATCACTCACGGTTGCGGGGTCTAAAGCATGAAACGAGCTGCTTCCATTGTGAGGTCTGGCTGTTGATAGTTGCCACGTGTTGCCTGTTCCTTGAGAACTCCAACCACCAGTACCACTTTCAAAATCAATAGAGTAACTATTTATTGTATCAAAACCAGCAGCACAATCACCTGGGGCAGGTTGTGTTGTAAAGGCAAATGCCGCAGAGACAACACTGTCACCACAGGCATTGGTTGCTGTTACTCGCCAATAATAAGTGGAATTTGAGTTTAAGTCACTGGAAATCGAGGTGGCATTGGCTGTTGTAGTTTTGGATTCGACAATTTGGCTGAAAGCAGAATCTGTTGCTAATTCAAATAAATAGGATTCTGAATTGTTTCCTGTCCAAGTAAAATCTGGACGGAATACTTGATTAATCGCATTATTTGCAGGCAAGGTAAGTGTTGGTTGGTCGGCAACGGCATCAAAAACCGTGAGTGTTACCGTTTTTGTTTTATCGGTAGTGCCTGTTGCTGTTCCATTAATGTCAATGGGGTAAATGCCAGCACTTATTGCAGCCGTGTTGCTAATGGTTAGATTGGTCGTGCCAGGCAAGGTCATCACGGGATTTGACGAAAAGTTTGCTGTTGAACCTAGAGGTTGGCCTGTTGTTGTTAGGCTAACGGGGCTGTTGAAAAGGGCAATAGAGCCTACATTAACTTGAAAAACAGCATCATCTGCGGTACAAATACTCTGCTTACTTGGTGTAGTTGATAAATAAAATCCGGGTGTTCCGCATTCGTCAAATTTAAAGGCACCAATGCGAGTTTGCCACCCTGCAGAAGAGGAAGTGACATAGTATTCATTCACATACCAAAAAGTACAGTCATCAACAGGGTCTATGTTTAAAGAAGTGTAATCACCCCAACGTTGAGAACCCGTTTGCGAACCACCTCCATCAACTATAGAGCCTTCGCCTTGAGTCATTTGCCCTAAGGGGTCACCCGCGAGTCGTCCAGTATACCAAAGACTTGGAAATACTGTTGAACTTGTGGCACTATAGCCTAGGGCAATATTGCCTTCGCCATCCATCGCTGCAGATGCCATCCAGCGATCAGTACCATCGGTAACCCCTGGGGCGTAGGTTCCTTCTTGGTAAACTAATGGAGACGAATTTGGGCTACGAATTTCCCACCAGCGAATGCCAGCAACACCTGTTTGAGCTTCTACTGATTGATTGGTTACCAAAGATTCATGTGTGCCAAAATTACGGTAAGCTAATCGGTGCAATGGTCTTTGTCTATAGGACTGAATATCTATTAAATTACTTGTGCCGGGTTGTGGTAGGCAATTTCTACCACCACCTGGGCAGGTAAATATCGTATCAAAAGGCGTGATAGGCAAAACATCAGTCAAGGTAAAACTTGAGTTGGCTGGCGTGTCAAAATCAATAACAAATTTCCATAAATTTAACGCATCTGAGGGAGCACTATAAGGCCCCCCATTGTCTTGCGTACCAACAAAATAGGCTGGAGCTCCAGCAGGAGGCATGGTGTCGCCATCTATATCGGCAGGCAATAAACCATCGCCAACGGTATAAGGGTTGGTTCTATCGGCAAAGAATGAAAGCATTCGTGGTGCTGCGACTCCATTAAGCATATCATCTTTGTTAATGGCATAAACACCCACACCTGAGTAGCTGCTGCCTGCAAATTCTCGAGTGCTGATTAAGTAAGCATTCGACCAAATTCCATATTTTGGGTAATCAGGAAAATTTCCACCCGTGGAAAAGGCCCAACGATAATAAGTCCCTGTTGGATCTTCTGTGGTCGAAAGAGCCACACAGTTGAAAAATTCGCCACCAACGGCACTAGAAGTAAATTGAGAAAGCAACCAACGGTCATTAATTTGGTCGTATAAAGCAATCGGGTCACCAGCATTTTGGTTTTCACAGGCGCCACCAAAGCCAGTCCATAATGTGTTATTGGCTGCGGCTGCCATGGCGGTTGTACCATCTTTATTGAAAATTTGAAAGTGCACATTGGTCATAACAACATAATGGTTTAAACCCACTGCACCAACAGGATCGGGCGGAGAAAACCCAGCCACATTTGGAATGCCATCAAAACTAGCAACGGGTGAAATGGTCTTAACACTTTTTGTTTCTTGAACTATTGAGTCAACATCTTGAACACCGTAAGTTTCTTTTTCAAAACCATTGGGGTCAATCATTAAACCGCCTTTTTGCATTTTGGCAAGTGGTGCTGCAGGTGCTATAAACTTTAATGGCGGTGATACATCAAAATGAGAAACAGGAATAATCCCTCTATTAGTCGCGGTTTCATAGGGCTGATTAGCAACTGAAATTGATGTGGATAACAGTAAAATCAGTCCTGTTATCAATACTCTAATTGGTGTTTTAACCATTGATAGTTCTCCTCACAAAATTTGAACTATACTTTATAACCTCAGTTGACTTAGAAATCAATAAGAAACCAGTTAAAATTTTTTATCAAATTCACACAAATCACTAATAATACATTCTTGGCAATTGGGTTTTCGGGCTTTGCAAGTGTACCTTCCGTGAAGAATAAGCCAGTGATGGGCATCCATCAGGTAGTCTTTAGGGATAAGGCGTAGGAGGCTTTTTTCAACTTGTACGACGTCCTTGCCGTGTGCAATTTTAGTGCGTTTTGAAACACGAAAAATGTGCGTGTCAACCGCCATAGTCGGCTGCCCAAATGCTGTATTAAGAATAACATTGGCAGTTTTACGACCCACTCCAGGCAAGGCTTCTAAATCCTTGCGGTTATCGGGAACAGTGGAATTGTGTTTATCAATAAGGATTTTACAGGTTTTTATCACATTCTTAGCCTTGGTATTAAACAAGCCTATGGTTTTGATATAATCTTTAAGTGTTTCCAAACCTAAATCATAAATTTGTTGTGGAGTATTTGCAACCTTATATAAACACGAAGTGGCTTTATTGACGCCTACATCAGTGGCTTGAGCTGATAAAATTACGGCAATAAGCAGTTCAAAAGGTGAAGAATATTCTAGTTCTGTGGTTGGATGGGGATTGATGCGTTTGAAACGTTCAAAAATTTCGATGCGTTTTTGTTTATTCATTTTTATGCTAAGACCTAAATCCCATTATAGAAAACAGGATTATAACATAACCATTTATCACACCTAGCAAGCCAATAAATCAAACAACAATCAAAGACAAATTTTTCAGCTTTATAGAAAACTTATGCGTTTACAAAGTGTAGAACTCTATTTTCTTATAATCCATTCTAATAGCTTGGTGGAAATACAGCTTCACGGTAAAATTTCACTATTGTTTATTAAACCCAAATTATGAGCCTAGCCAATTACGGAAAAAAACTACTAAAAGACGGTGAGCTTATTGCTGAACCTGTACTTTTGCATTCGCATGATTTTCATAAAATCTCACTACTGTCCCGTTAACTTTCAAAATATCGTCATTTGATTTGGATTCGATACTTTTATGTTAATCGGAATTCCTTCTAACAGAGGTATCAAGTCCCTTTTTTCAAATAAATTCAGCTGTAGAA
>JALSIL010000416.1 GCA_026990095.1 Lysobacterales bacterium | reverse complement strand
GGCTAAATTTCCAAACAAGATACGAATATGACCCGTTTCTTTAATGGGTTTTTCCAATGGCATGATGACATCTTGGATGGGTGATAAGGATTTAACTTGTGATAAATTTTCTGCGATGGTTTTGCCTGTGATGGTCATGCATTCACCGTGAAGCATGTCGTTTTCTAGCATGTATTTCATAACCGCAGGAACTCCACCCACTTCGTGCAAGTCTTCCATTAAATATTTGCCACTGGGTTTGAGGTTGGCTAAAAAAGGCGTGTTGTCGCTGATTTTTTGAAAATCTTTAATGTCAAAATCAATACCAGCAGCATCGGCTATGGCTAAAAAATGCAATACCGCATTAGTCGAACCACCCAAAACAGTGACTAATCTAAAGGCATTTTCCATTGACTGTTTGGTGACAATATCACGTGGCTTTAAATCAGATTTCAAGAGTTGTTCAATTTGACCTCCAATCTTATTGCATTCATCCAATTTTTGTTGGCTGATAGCTGGATTGGATGAATTGTAAGGAAAACTCATGCCCATGGCTTCAATGGCCGATGCCATGGTGTTGGCTGTGTACATGCCACCACAAGCTCCAGCTGAAGGACAGGCTTTGGATACAATTTCGTCAAAGGTTTCTTCATCCATTGTGCCTGCAACTTTTTCGCCCCATGCCTCAAACGCCGAGACCACATCAAGTTTTTTACCATCATGACAGCCTGCCGCGATTGTTCCACCATAAAAAAGAATGGATGGGCGATTAAATCGCAGCATTGCCATAAGCGCACCTGGCATGTTTTTGTCGCAACCGACAATGGAAATATTGGCATCGTAGCTCATGCCACAAGTGACCATTTCTATTGAGTCAGCAATGATATCACGCGATGGCAAAGAATAGCGCATGCCTTCTGTTCCCATCGAAATACCATCAGAAATGCCAATGGTATTAAATATTAAACCGTTAAGTTCTTTATCATTAACAGACTCCTTAATGTGTGAAGCTAAATCATTGAGGTGCATATTGCACGGATTGCCATCATACCCTGTGCTTGCGATTCCAACTAATGGGTTATTTAAATCTTCATGACTCATGCCTATTGCATGCAGCATGGCTTTTGCAGCAGGTTGTGTATCATCTTGTGTAACTGCTTGTGAAAATTTATTGAGTTTATCGTTGCTCATGAAATTTTTTTTCCTTTAAGTGCGTGCGTAGTGGTTAAATTGTTGTTGCAGTTTGTGACCAAATGTTTCTTGCCACTGTTTGGTGAATTTTTTATTATCCAGGGATTCAACTGGATTGATTTCAACAGCAGTGCCTGTGAAAAAAGCACCATCCGCGTTATAAACGTCATCGGGAGTAAAGTGTGTTTCTTCAACTTTGATGCCATTTTGTTTAGCTAAGTCGATAATTACTGAACGTGTTATACCAGGTAAGATATTGCCACGAGGTGCGGTAAATAGGGTGTCGTTTTTTTGGTAGAAAAAATTAGCTCCTGTGGCTTCGGCAACAAAACCATGGTTATCTAATAATAAAGCTTCATCAAAGCCTTTTTGTTTGGCATCTTTTATGGCAATCAGTGAATTGGTGTAATGTCCTGTGACTTTAGCTTCAACATGACAAGACTTTGGATCAGGACGTCTAAAGGGTGAAGTCATGGCACGAACGGGTTTTTCGTAATATTGTCCCCAATCCCATGCACACATAAAAAGGTTGGCATGACTTTCGGGTTGCAAACCCATATTCTCATCGGTATAAACCAAAGGACGGATGTAGGCATCTTGCATGTCGTTCTTTTCGAGTAATTCATAACAAATGGCTTCTAACTCATCAACGCTGAATTTTAAATCAATGTACATTTTTTCAGCAGAGTAGAGTAGTCTCTCAAAATGTTCGCGAACTTTGAGAACTTTTGCACCATTGTCTGTTTTATAAGAACGCATGCCTTCAAAGACGCCATTTCCATAGTGGAATGATTGTTGGTATAGCCCAGTGGTTGCATCTTGTGCTTTCAACCATTGTCCATTGAGATAAATAGTGGTGTTTCTATCGTAATACATTGTCATATTCTCTTTGCTCTATAGGTGGCGAAAATGCCTTGTTAAAAAAAAAGCCCTTCTCTTTATGCTTGAGAAGGGCTTTTTGGTTATCCAATTATGCGCCATTCTCACCGATTAAGGACAAGAATAATAATGACGACTAAAATAATGTTTTGGATTAAATTCATTTATGCTTTTAATAAGTTTTTCTAAAGTTTCGAGTATAATCTCTTAGTTGAAAATCTCTGTCAAGAGAAAGTTTGTAAAATATTTAAATTAAGTTGCTTTATGCGTGTTTGCTAATATAAGAGGGTTGTTAGGCAAGATTAATTAAGACAATAGTGAGTCACAATTGTTAAAATAATGTTAATTAAAACGTTAGATATTGTTAAGACCCAACATTTTAGTGTTTTATTTTATTAAAGTGCTTGTTTAATAGGGTGTTTTCATTATATTAGGGAAATCTAATATAAAAAAGGGTATCTAATGAATTGTAATAAAGATTTTTGTTTTTTCAAGTTCAGAGGAAAATTGTTGACCATTAATAAGTTTACTGTTTTTGTCTCTATTTCTTTGTTTTATCATCTGAACACAATGGCGGAAATGCCTGTTGTACCCGTTCCCAGTGAGAATCCAATCACTGAGAGTAAAAGAATTCTTGGGAAAATATTATTTTGGGATGAACAATTATCCAGTGATAATACCATGGCTTGTGGCACTTGTCATATTCCCTCTAGTGGAGGTGCTGATCCAAGGCTCGCTGTTAATCCAGGTTTTGATGAAATTTTTGGAACTGAAGATGATGTTGTTGGGTCAATGGGTGTGGTTCATTATGATGAAAACATGCAAAGGGTTGATGATGCTCTATTTGGTTTTGAGGTGCAGGTAACTGACAGGAATACTCCAACTTTCATCAATGCCATGTATGCGGATGATTTGTTTTGGGATGGGCGGGCTTTGTCTCAGTTTTCGGATCCGCAAAATCCCAGTTCAGTAGTTATTGCCCGCGGTGGTGCATTAGAATCTCAAGCGGTAGATCCTATATTGAACAATATTGAAATGGCAAAAAATGGCAGAACTTGGGATGAAGTTATAAACAAACTTTTGTCAGTGCAACCCTTAGCTATTGCCAAGAATATTCCAGCGGATATGTCTGAGGCATTAGCAATACATAAAACCTACCCTGAATTATTTAATCAAGCTTTTGGAGATTCGACAATTACAGCAGCACGTATTGGTATGGCAATTGCTACCTATGAGAGAACATTAGTCTCTGATCAAACGCCGTGGGATTCTTACATGGCTGGGAATGTTACAGCAATGACTGCGGATCAAATTCAAGGGTGGATATTGTTTCAAACAGGCTCTGGAATGGGTGGTAATGGACCTAGTTGTGCGAGTTGCCATGTCCCACCATTGTTTACCGATAACAAGTATTACAATATAGGTCTAAGACCAGCCCAGGAGGATGCTGGAAGAATGAATGTGACTAACAACCCAGATGATTTTGGAAGTTTTAGAACACCAGGGTTGCGAAATATTGGATTAAAATCTGCCATGATGCATGTTGGTTGGATAACAGATAGCATGGATGCTATTGATTTCTATAATGCGGGAACCGCTGATATAACAAGTCAACATGTGCAATTTACTGCTAATCAATCTTCTCTACCACCACCCAATCCAAATGCTCCCATGCGTCCTCCTTATAGCAGTATCGCCATTGAAGTCAATTCTGAGGAAAATCAAGCCAAAGTTGCTGATTTTATGTCCAATGCATTAACTGATCCACGTGTGGCTAATGAAACTTTTCCATTTGATAGGCCAACACTTAACAGTGAGATTACCCATCCGATTAATTCAGGATTAAATGGTGGCTGGTATAATCCAGAAACTTCAGGTCAAGGATTTATGCTAGAAATTTTACCTGATTCACAAAGAGCATTCTTTGCATGGTTTACTTATGACACTCAAGAACCAGTAGAGGGATTGCCTAATTCAATTGGTGCAACAGAACACAGGTGGCTAACTGGTTTGGGTGAAATTGATATGGAGAATAAATCCATTACTTTTGATGTTAATGTTACCTCTAATGGTTTGTTTGATAATCCACAAGATGTGACTATTACTGCAGCCAATAGCGTTGGCAGTTTGACGATAGCTTTTGATGATTGTAAAACCGCAACGGTGAGTTATGATATGTTAAACCATACGCAAATAAATTCATTCGAAATATCAAGAATTAGTGCGGAAAGCAATTATATCTGTGAGAAAATGCTGACTGGAAAGCCTGTGCAAGAATTAAATCTTGTTGAGAACCCTTCATCAGGTTTTACCGTTAATTATGGCTTAGCTGGAGGTTGGTATAACCCTGAAACTTCAGGACAAGGCATCCTCATAGATGTTTTACCCCAAACCAATCGTGTGTTTTTTACTTGGTTTACTTACGATACTCAGGCACCACCAGAACAAGCAAGTGCTATTATTGGTGATTCCAGTCATAGGTGGCTTACTGGGTTGGGTGAAATTGATCCACAGACCAACAGTGTGACTATTGATTTAAACTTAACCACTGGTGGAAAATTTGACGATGCAACTCCTGTTCAATACAGTGAAGCAAACAGTTACGGAACGGTGACTTTGTCATTTGAAGATTGTTCAAATATGCAGATGCAATACAATTTATACGATGCCGCTCTTACAGGTATGATTGATTATTCCAGAATCAGTGCTGAAAACATTGCTTTGTGCGAATATTTATCAAATAAGCAATAGCCCTAATATTTCATCACATAAGCTTAAAATAGCACTTTATGTGTTTAATATCATAAAGTTATGCAAAGGTCTCTGATATTAAATATTTGGGATAGAGTTTTCAGGGAGAGATGAGTTGTTTGGTAATAATCATATCAGAAAAAACAAACGGTTTTGCGATTATATCATCGGGTCGTTTTGGAATATTTAATTGTTTTGAGTGCAATAAATCATCACTCATTTCAAGCAGGCTTAAGTTTAACTTTTGGTCTGCTTGAATTTCGATGTCAATGATAAATTCATAAGCATTTCCTGTAAATATCTTCACTAATCTGGAGTTTTTTTCTAATGCAACAGCTTGTTCTTGGGAAATAACATCTTCTCTATTGATGGAAAGTTTTAGTATGTTTAACGAATCCAATGTTCTCAAATCCATGCGGGTAACTTTTCGTTTATTGGTAATTCTAAACCGATAAACATGTTTATCAACATAGCTTCGGTCTTTAAGTAGAGTTATCGATGAAATTGGAAAATCATGGAATTTAGCATGAGAAACAAATTGTGCACCGCGCCAATTATTGTTTTTAAACTCGATTTTTTCTTGGGGTTTTAGTATGTCTTTATCTAAAAATTGGCTGTTCCATTTGTTCGTTGTGCTATCGGCACTAAACCAGTAAGCCGATTGCGATGCGTTGTCTTGGAAATAATATAGGCTATCGGGTAAAGGTCTTAGTTTTGAGGTTGATGCATGCATTTCGGCGTAAGTAAATGATGCAAATAAGGGAATAATAAACACCCATTTATTGATTTGGTATTCTTTAGGAATTTGCATACTGACAATCAAAGGAGCAAACAACAGGATTAATAAAAGTCCACTAAAAGGCAGAACCATGAGTCCTAAAGCAACGGGCAGTTGTTGAAAAAATGGAGAAAATATTAAAATAATGGGAGCAAACAAAAGTAAAGTTAAACTGGATTGCGGTTTTTTCATTAGCACATTGATAAGCAAGGATAAACTGCCTGCAAACCCAATCAATAGGAAAAAGTGTGCACCTGTAAGTTTTTGGGCAAATACAAAGGATAAAATAATCCACAAGAGTGTTGGGATAACCATTATTTCAGTGGCGGTGTGTGTAGAAACAATGTTTCGGTAAAATAAGAAGCAAATACTTAGGGTTAAGAGAGTGAAAAAGACAACATAAGCGTGACCATTGTAAGTAAAGCCTTGGTATATTTCTGAAAATTGGGGATGGAAAAAATACAAGAATTTTAGTATCCCAAAAGTAGCCACCGCACTAATAGTCATTGATTTAATCAGAACAATGCCTGCAGTTAGGCTTTGCTTTATTCGTATGGATTTATTTTTAATGCCAATAATTAAACTAACAATAAAGAGTGATAATACGATTAGGCTTAGTGTAAAGGCTGCATTAAAAGGGTAGCTTAGGGTTTTCCAAAAAGGAACTTGAAAATACACATCATCTGTATTGGATTTAAGGTCTGATAAATTAATTTGGCTCAATTTACGTAGCATTGGCATTAAATAATGGGCTTGATGAGCAACTGAGTCTAAGGACAGGTTTTGGTAAATGTCGCGAGCCGTATGGTAATTAAAGTGGCTGTCTATAAAAGCAAAATTAAACCCCAAGATGTCTTTGTCGCGTCGAAAAATGGTCATATCTGTGTCATTTGGCAACATTTTGTATATACTGTATGCCATAGAGTTTGAGTTGGCGTAACTCACTCCCGCTTGGTTAAATTGTTCTAACATGTTATGGTTTCCCGAATTGGTTTCCATAAACATGTAAGAAGGACCTGATGTTCCACGGGCTTCAAAGTTTATCACTGCCCCTATGTCTTTTGTCCATGCGTGTTTTTCTGCAAAGGCTTTAGCGCCAAAAAGACCTATTTCTTCTGCATCTGTAAAAAGAATGATTATGTCATTTTTCGGTTTGTTATTCTCGCTCAAATAAGCACGAATGCCTTCAAGAATAACGGCAACACCTGTGCCTGCATCGGCGGCTCCGTGTGATGAATTGGCAGCCGAGTCATAGTGTGACATTAATAGTAAGGCTTTGCGGTTCTTTTCAGTGCCCTGGATTCGGGCAAATATATTCTCAACTTGAGCAAAAGTATTGTAAACAGTCTTATCTTTTTTAAATTGTTTGCTTGTTTTTTGTTTTTTTGCGTTTTTTTGTGCTTGAATATACGAACTGATGGTGGTTTTTTGTATTTTGACGATTAAACCCAATTTTTGCAGTTCTTTTATGATGTAGTTTTTTGTTCGTTCGTGAGCCGCTGTGCCAATGGAGTGAGGTTCTTGACTGATTTTTTTTATGTGGTCGGTTGCCAATGCCATCGAAAAACTGTTCGAAACAACAGTCATCTCATTGCTGTCGCTAGGCTTTAAGGGGATAAATGCTAAATAAATTAAAATAAGTAGAGAAATAAGGTTCAGATAATTTGTTGATTTTTTTAGCATTATTAATTTCCTCTAAAAAGTTACGCGTTCTATATCCGCACCCAATTGATTGAGTTTTTCTTCAATTACTTCATAGCCACGATCAATAAAATGAATATCAAAAATCTCTGTTATGCCCTCTGCAACCAAGCCTGCTATAACTAAACTGGCAGACGCACGTAAATCTGTTGCTGTTGTTGGGGCTCCATTGAGGTTTTTAACGCCATTAATTATCGCTTGATTGCCTGCAATTTTAATTTCAGCACCCATACGGATGAGTTCATTAATGTGCATAAAACGGTTTTCAAATAGATTTTCTGTAACAATAGAATAACCACTGGCTATGGCATTGAGCGCACAAAACTGTGCCTGCATGTCCGTTGGAAAATTTGGGTGAGGAGCGGTATTAATATTAACTGGTTTTGGTCTTTTTCCATGCATATTTAAACTTATGGAATCCTTTGTGGTTGTGATAATTGCTCCAGCTTGTCGCAGTTTTTTTAATACCTCCACTAAATCAACAGGATTAGCATTGTTGATAGTAATTTCGCCCCCAGTTGCTGCAGCTGCGACTAAAAAAGTGCCAACTTCGATGCGATCAGGTATAACAGTGTGCTCACAACCAACTAATTGTTCTACTCCTTGAATTTTTAAAACTGGTGTTCCAATGCCTTCAATCTTTGCACCCATTTTGATTAAATAGTTTGTCAAGTCAATGACTTCTGGTTCGGTTGCACAGTTTTCTAATACGGTTTCGCCTTTGGCTAGGGTGGCTGCAATTAGCAAGTTTTCTGTGCCTGTAACGGTAACTTTTTCCATCTGAAAATGACAACCATACAAACGTTTGGCCTTGGCAATGATGTAACCGTTTTCAACTATAATTTTTGCCCCCATAGCTTCTAAACCCTTTAGGTGAATATCAACAGGTCGAGCACCAATGGCACAACCGCCTGGCAATGAGATTTCAGCTGTTCCGTATTTAGTTAATAAAGGGCCAAGAGCAAGAATAGATGCACGCATGGTTTTGACGGTTTCATAGGGTGCACGAGGTGTATGGATATTGTCCGCACATATTTCAACATTGGTGGTGTCATTAACGGTTAGGTCCACACCCATTTGTATCAATAAGGTATTCATGGTGGTGACATCATCCAGATGGGGTACATTTTTAATTATTGATGTGCCCGTACCAACAATGCTGGCAGCTATGATAGGCAGGACGGCATTTTTTGCACCAGATGCACTGATACTTCCTTTAAGCGGTTGACCGCCATTGATAACTATTTTTTCCATTATTTTAGATTACTGTATTCGTTTGGTGTATAGGATTGAAAGCTAAAAGCATGAATATCACTTTGCATGTGGTCACCTAATGCAGCGTAGACTAGGCGGTGCCTCATGATTTTAGACTTACCTTCAAAATCTTCTGAGACAATAACGGCAGTAAAATGGGTTAAGTCATCACTTTCGACTTTAACGTGTTGACAATTAATGTGAATTTGAATGAGTTCTTCTATTTTTTCTGGTTGCATATCATTGGGTTATTAAAAAAAGAATATTTTACTGTGGATAAACCCAATGTTGTAAAAATTTTACCTTATTATTGAAAATAGCCCGAAATTTCATGCAAATAATATGAATTTTATGCATTAGGAGACGCTTTTCACTATCGGGATTTTAGTTTCACACAATTTCCTTATTCTGCTGATGGTTAAAAATAATGCGTAATGTTGATAGGACTACTTTTTCGGGCAAACGCCAATTAGTTGTTTCTATCTTTGTGCATTGTATTTTATAATGTCCTGTTGATGATGATAGAATTAGGTGTTATTTAATGGTTGAAGCAATTGCTTACTTAATCGGTGGTTTAGTATTATTGGTTTATGCAGCTGATAAATTTGTGTTAGGAGCGGCAGCAACGGCGACTTATTTGGGTGTTTCCAGCATGGTTGTAGGCTTGATAGTGATTGGCTTTGGCACATCTGCACCAGAAATGGTTGTTTCTGCGATTGCTGCGATGAAAGGCAACCCAAATTTAGCATTGGGTAATGCCGTTGGTTCAAATATTACCAATGTTGCACTAGTCTTGGGTGTGGGCATTGCAGTGTCTCCTTTGATGATTTGCTCAAATACAGTCAAGCGTGAAATGCCAATATTGTTGGTTGTAACTTTATTTGTTTTATTGTTAATGTGGGATGGGATACTCTCTCGATTGGATGGTGTATTGCTTATTGTTTCTATGTTTGCCATGACACTGTGGATGGCGTGGCTAGGCTTGCGTCAATCAAAAAGTAAAGATGTTCTCGCGATGGAATTTGAAGCTGAAATGCCAGAAAATGTCAGTAAAAAGGCGGCATGGCTCTGGTTGCTTTTTGGAGTAATTATGTTGCCAGTTGCATCAATGCTTATGGTGCATGGAGCGACAGTCATAGCGATTAAAATGGGTGTTTCGGATGTTGTTATTGGTTTAACAATCGTTGCATTGGGAACATCGTTGCCCGAATTATCTGCAACAATAGCCTGTATGCGAAAGGGGGAACATGACTTGGCATTGGGTAATATTGTTGGCTCGAATATGTTTAATTTATTAGGAGTGCTAGGCATTAGTGCTTCAATTAAATCCTTTAAATTGCCGCAGGATTTTTTAGCAACCGACTATTTGGTGATGGTTGATTTAACTTTGGCTTTATTGATATTTTCATTAATTTATGTTGCAAAAAACAAACCCATTCCACGCCTTGTGGGTTATTTGTTTTTAGCCTGTTATTGTGCTTACAATACATGGTTATACCTGAGAGCTTAAAATCGCATGAAACAGACTAATCAAGAAATAGTGTTACTAGCTAAAAACGTCATCAATACAGAAAGCAAAGCATTGGATAAATTGCAAGCCCAAATTGGTGAGGATTTTGTTAAGGCTATTGAACTAATTCATTCGTGTTCAGGACATGTTATTGTTATTGGAATGGGTAAATCGGGTCATATTGGTCATAAAATTTCTGCCACTTTAGCCTCCACAGGCACGCCTGCCTTTTCGGTTCATCCAGGGGAAGCCAGTCACGGCGATTTAGGTATGATAACAAAAAGTGACATCACTATTTGCGTGTCTAATTCTGGTGAAACCCAAGAAGTGCTTAGCATTATTCCAATCATTAAACGCATGGGAATCGCCATTATTGCTATTACTGGCAATGAAAAATCGACTATGGCAAAATTGGCTGATGTGCATTTATCTATTGCCGTAGGTGAGGAGGCTTGTCCTTTGGGTTTAGCACCAACGACCAGTACGACAACAACTTTGGTGCTTGGCGATGCTTTGGCTGTTACTTTATTGAAATTACGCGGTTTTACCGAAGAGGATTTTGCCCGTTCCCATCCAGCGGGTTCTTTAGGAAAAAAACTTTTATTACGCATTAATGATTTAATGCGCACTGGAAAAGACATTCCGAAGGTCAAACTGGGGACAAACATACAAGAAGCATTGTTTGAAATTACTCAAAAGGGGTTGGGAATGACCGCTATAGTCGGTTCCAATAATTGTGTTAAAGGCATATTTACCGATGGTGATTTGCGTCGTGCCTTTGATGAAGAATTGGATTTAAAAACCACCTTGATTGAACAAGCGGCAACAATTAATCCAATCACAATTAAGTCAAATAGTTTGGCTGTTTCTGCAGCACAATTGATGGAAAGTCACAATATTCACAGTTTATTAGTTGTGGATGACGATAATCAATTGGTAGGTGCGCTCAATATTCATGATTTATTAAAAACGGGGGTTGTTTAATGAGGTATTCATCTGATGAATTGTTTGAAGTCGCTAAAAATATTAAGCTTATTATTTTTGATGTTGATGGTGTCTTAACCGATGGTGGTCTCTATTTTACCGATGATGGGAGAGAGTTGAAAAAATTTAACTCTAAAGATGGCTTAGGGCTTTCTTGGTTGGCAAAAACAGATATAACTGTAGCGATTATTACTGGACGAAATTCACCAATTGTGGCAGAACGCATGAAGGCACTTAAAATTAATCATGTTTATCAAGGCAGAATGAATAAATTGGAAACTTACCACAATTTACTCTCCGCTTTGCAACTAAATGCTTCGCAAGTTGCCTACGTAGGAGATGATGCTATTGATGTGCCAATTATGAAAGAAGTGATATTACCCGTTGCGGTAGCAGACGCTCATAAGTCCGCTAAAGATGTTGCTAAATGGGTGACATCCAATAAAGGAGGCTGTGGTGCGGGCAGAGAAGTGTGTGATTTATTGATGGAAGCCCAAGATAAATTAATTGATACTGACAAGCTTCATCAATAAAATGACTGCCCAGAATAAACAAATTGCCCTTTTTGCTGTTATTGCCTTAGTGATTTATGTAGTGTGGAGTTATTATTTTAATCGCGAAGAGATAAAAAAGGATAAGCCTTTTACGAAAGGCTACTCGGTTGAAAAAATAGAAATGCGAATGACTAATGAGCTTGGTCAATTGTCAACCAGATTTAAATCCCCAAGCCTAATCCGATATACGGATTCACCTATTTTATATATTGATTCACCAACCGTATGGACGTATGAAGATAACCATGAAAATTGGCTAATTAAAGCCAACAAAGCCGAATTAAACACAGAGACAAACAAGGTTGAACTCATTGAAGATGTGAATGCACACTCGCTTGATGCCAATGAGTCTATGGTTTTTAGCTCAAATAATTTGGTTCTTGACTTGAGCCAACATAAAGCTCAAACATCCCATGGAGTTTTCATGAGACAAGCACAATTTAGTTTAACAGGGCAGGTTGCTCATATTGATTTAAAAAAAAAAATTATTGAGGTAAATAATAATGTTAAAGCCATCTATAAGTTCATTAAATAAAATACCGTACTTATTGCTTTTAGTAGTAGCCCTAAATGCTCATGCCCTAAAAAGTGATAAAGAAGCAGACTTTGAACTTGATGCAGATAATTTTTTAAATTTACCTCAAGTTAAAGACGGCATTACCCGCGTCAAGTTTTGGGATAATGTGGCTATACAACAAGGCACCTTGAAAATACATGCAGATGAAGCTGTGGTATTTAATGGAAAAGACGGTCTTGAAAAAATAAAGTTAAAAGGTGACCCAATCCAAATGGAACAATTCATCGATGCGAGTTATGGAAAAATTAATATAAAGGCACAACGCATTGATTTTATGATGAAAGATGATATGTTGATAATGACTGGAGATGTGATTATCTCTAGTAAATTACAAGGACAGATGCACGGAGAGAAAATAAGTATGAATTTAAAAACCAAAGAAATTAAAGGCATAAAGTCTGAAGATTCAAACAACCGTGTTCGACTTGTCATTCCAGGTAAGAAATAAAACTCATGATAGTTGTTAATCACTTAGAAAAATCTTATAAAAAGAGACAAATCATAAAAGATGTCTCAATGACGGTCGATAGAGGAGAAGTGGTCGGCTTACTTGGTCCAAATGGTGCAGGCAAAACGACCTGTTTTTATATGATTGTCGGATTGGTAGCAGCAGATTCAGGAGAAATTATTATTGATGGCGTTGATGCCTCCAAACTTGGCATCCATCATCGTGCAGGTTTAGGGATGGGATATCTACCTCAAGAAGCGTCTATTTTTCGAAAATTAAGTGTCCGTGATAACATAATGGCAGTGCTTGAGTTGAGAAAGGAACTGAATAAACAGCAACGTATCGCACAAGTTGAGTCCTTAATGGAAGAGTTGCATATATCGCATGTACACGATCAATTGGGAATTAGCTTATCAGGGGGTGAACGTCGTCGAGTTGAGATTGCCCGTGCTTTGGCACTGGATTTAAAGTACATCTTATTGGATGAACCTTTTGCAGGGGTGGATCCCATTTCTGTTATTGACATTCAAAAAATCGTGTCGCACCTGAAAAATAGAGGATTAGGCGTGTTAATTACGGATCATAATGTCAGTGAAACCTTAGGAATTTCTGATCGTGCTTACATCTTAAACGATGGAATTATGATAAAAGAAGGAACGCCTGAACAAATCATCAGTGATGAGAAAGTCAAGAGTGTCTATCTGGGTAAAAACTTTCGCATGTAAAGCTTGCTTTTAGGTTTATTTTTGTGTATCGTTATAATTATTATAAATATAAGAGTTTGGATACCAAAACCTTGAATTTTCACA
>JALSIL010000415.1 GCA_026990095.1 Lysobacterales bacterium | reverse complement strand
AGGTCAATTTATCACCCGGCTTAAGCCAACCTTGCATCAAAAATTATTCATCAGTGCTAAGAAAGCTGGCAAAAGCATGAATGCCTTTGTAGAAGAAGTCCTAGAAGAAAAATTGTCTGCTTAAGGATAGTTAAACATCATGTAATAACGCATGAAAAGTGCTATTACATAAAAATATAGCTAAGATAATAAATTTAAAATCAATAACTAACGAGACCTTTGCATAATTAGAGTCTCCTCAAAAATTAAAATGAACAATCTTGGGGTTTACCCACTTTCCCTGATTTAAGGTGTTATTTATTGATGATATTTTTTTCATCCCTCTACTTTCACAAAGTTGAACGATTAAACGGTGTATTTTTTTAGGGGAAAGAAAAAACTTGTACAAAACAAGTAGATTCATCACTAAAAAGATACTATTTATCCATGCTTCGCTCGTCGATTTGGTTTTTGCCCTGATGTAACCCAATGAGTAAGCAGATTTGCCTTGTCCGAACTTTCCTTCTATGGGTATTCTCATAAGATATTCTTCTTTTCTTTGTTTCTTTAATCGCTTTTGTTCGGATTTGTTTTCAGATGTGATCTTTGGCGGCCTTCCTAATGGTTTGCCTGCAAATCTTATATTGAGTCCTTTTAAAAACTTGCGGTTTTCACGACTACCATACAATGGATCAGCAACTACAGCATCTGGATAATAGCCATATTGTCGCTTATAATCATTAACCAACAACTCCATGTCTTTACCCTCGTTGTAATTATTCCAGCCGATATGGTTTACATATGAAATACCATCGGTAGTTAAACTGACATTAAGCTTTGATCCAAATTCAACAAGCTTGTTTTGTTTTCCTCGTACAATTGGACGTACATGTGGCTGAGCTATGCTTACAATTCTGTCATCACACCGTTTAACTTTGTTTTTATACATGTATTCTTGTTGTAATATTAGTTGCTTGATAACCCACAATTGACGCATGTGCTTATATTTTAATGGAGGATGGGTAACATCATTTAAAACATCTAACATGCCATCAATATGTTTTATGTTTCTACGCAAATACTGTAGTTGTTGCTTTATGCCGTTTCGGATTGTTTTGTATTTGGGTTTCTTTTGTTTGACAACAGCAAGATAGTCGCTTCGGGCAATTTTACGGTATGTTCTTGGTTTGGTTTTTAGTTGGGTTTGCTTATAGAGAATATCAATGATGGCTTCTGTTTTTTCTCTGGCTTCATTTAATAGCCCAAGGTCGGTTGGATATCTAATGGCTTGTTCAACTACAGTTGCATCTATGATAAGTTTTCCTTGGTGGGTGATGGGATCTTCTGTCTTTTGTTTTACTTCATTGTTACTGGTTTTATTTGGCGGCTCATCATCATTATCTTTGGGCTGTTTAACTGCTTTTTGTTTATTCGTAATCTTGTCTTTTAAAGCATCAACTTCATCAACTATGGCTTGTTGAAAATCAACAAAGACTTGCATGCCCATGCGCTTCCTAATTTCGACAAAAAGTGATGGAACAAATGGGATTTTATATTCGTAACCATCGTATCCTATGAAATATTGAAAGTAGGGATTTTCTTTAATTTGTTCTACAATTTCCTCATCGCCTAATTTGAGTTTGTGCTTGAGAATCACGCTTCCTATGATTATTCGTGCATCAATTGATTTCCTTCCGTTTTTGGGACTGAGGCTTTTATAGTATCCTTCTGCAAGTAAATCCCAAGGAATTGCGGCAGCTAATTTCACCCAACGGTTATTTTTATCCAGTTGTGTGTCAAATGGTGTGTAAAAACCTTCTAATGTCTGTTGTTTGGAGGATTTGTATTGAATCATCTGCAAGCCTTTGAGTATGTTTTGGTTTAAAAACCTTGCATTATTATACCACAAATAGGCATATTAATGTTATATATCATAGTGTTATAGTTTTTGAGGAGACTCTACTTATACAATT
>JALSIL010000414.1 GCA_026990095.1 Lysobacterales bacterium | reverse complement strand
ATATGATCTGGACTCACCGCGCCATGTACAAAAGAGACTCTATGCGCATGCTTTAAGGTCGAAACCATAGTCGCTAGCAGGGATTTTGTCGCCTTAGAGGATAACGTTCCTTTTTTCTTGATGTGTTGCGTTAAATTTCGAGAACCGATGTAGTCAAAAAACTGTAGATAATAGAAACCCACTTTTCGAATTTCATTAAACCGTGCAAACTCGGGAAATTGATTTAAATACATTAATAAATCTTTCTCTCTTTTAATCGCATGATAGTTTTTAATGTTTCGAATCACTCGAATAATTTGCTTCTTTTTACCTTGTTCTGATGTAACAACGGCCTTATAAACAGTGGCATGATCTCCTGAACCAATTTCTCGAAGTTTACTTAAATCAGGTTGTTGTTTTAATACGGCCAACACATCGTCAGACATGAATACTCTCCACTGTTCTTAATCACGGTTAACAGAATAATTCTATTCTACTTGGTTTCATCAAACTATTTTCAATATCTAGATGCTCGATTGGCCACCTCTGGTAAACGCCATTGTTCAGGGCTAATACTGGCCTCTAAAACATGTTCAATCGAATCGTCTAATGCGGCAAAAAAATCTATACCGGTCTGTTTTTCAACCTCATCAATTGAGGTAACAAATTTCATTAAGCTTGCTTTAGGGTTGGCATTCTGTGAAAAAATAAACGCTAAAGCCTTCTCTGGCTGCAGATCGGTTGCGGGCTTTATTAAAATTTTATAAAAAGCCTTTGGTATAGCGATATTCGTGTTCTTTATTGTATCGAAATTTTCATCAAAAATGGGGCCTGTTACTACCCAAAAGTCACCATGCCATTCTGAAAAATCATTGGCAATCAGCTCTTCTAAACGTTGCCATGATTTTTGATTTAACTTCCCTTTTTGAGGCGTGATATTGGTCATTAAAAAGGTCTCTTTTTGAGCCTCTCTGCCATAACGTGTTGCAATCAAATAATTAGGTGCCATATGGCCACGATTGTATCCTGAGTGTGTGTAGTCTTTATGGCTGACCGCAGAAAGCGAGCGCCAATCTTCTTGAAAATATTTCGGTCGCTTGCCACTGCTGTATTGTGCTTCTTTTACTTTATAAATCACCCATAATGGGTTTTCGAGTGTCTCAGAGTATTCAAGCATATAGCCCTTATTTCGCAAAACATGGGACCAACCCTTGTCAGCCACGCCCGCTTCTATTTGAGGCAATCCCATATAGGTCATTGCAGGGCGTGCCACCCATGTTTCATAAGCGAACCATAGCCCAAATAAAAGCGGAATGGCTAATATCATTATTGGCTTTTTAATCAGTTGTTTTAACAACATCTGGGCAATGTTTTTTATGAGTACGTGTTTCATCTGTTAACAAAATCCTTATCTATTCAACTCAAAGAGGATTTTAACCAGTTTTATGCGAAAATATGGCTTTATTCCATCAAAATCGAGAAACGATCAATGTCATCAAAAGTGTATTGTGTAGCCCAATTTTTACCCAAACCAGGAAAAGAGTCCGAGTTGTTTAAGGTATTACAACAATTAGAACCGAATACCACCCGTGAAGATGGCTGTATTCACTATACCGTTACACGTCATATCAAAAGCCCTTTTGCAGAAGGCAGTAGCTTTCCGATTGTGTTTAATGAATCTTGGCAAAGCATAGAAGCGTTTGAACAACATTGCCAGCGCGATGAGATCGTCCATTTTTTTGAAACCTATTGCCTTGCCGAAGATGGCTTAGCACAAGATTGGAATGTCTGTATTTACACCGATAACCCGCCTCAAAAATCTTAATTTTAGGGCATAAAAAAAGGAGGCTTCTAAAAATAGAAGCCTCCTTTTTTGTTTTTAACAATTTAAGAGGGTCTCTAAGAGACCTTTGCGCGAGAGGGGCGCGAGAGAAAAAAGAGATAAAAGAGATAAAATTTGGCTGATTGAGGCGGAAATCG
>JALSIL010000413.1 GCA_026990095.1 Lysobacterales bacterium | reverse complement strand
CATTCCAGCAAACAATAATTACGGCTTCTCGTAACTGGTTAGTCGCTCATTGTTAATAGCGACAATTGCTCAATTCTTGGATAAGAATTGAGCAATCTGCAGAGGATTTGCTGATTGAGTATTAATGATGTTCTCAAAACCTTGTTTTAGAGCTTGGCGAGCAATTCGCTGCGATGCACAGGCTATTGTCTGAGTTTTTAGAAATTGCCATATGGCTTTAGGAGCCAGTTGTTTGAGGTTAGTTATTATTGATATACTGGTGGCTATAATCACCAGCCGATTCGTTTGCTCTATCTGTTTAAAAACATCAGAATTAACGTGCGGCAGCTTTCTTTGATAAACGTTAACTTGTTCTAAATTAATCAATTTATTTATGGCGTAGTTTTGAATTTCTTCACGCCCATTCGCAGCGGTAATAAGTTTGATGTTTTGGATGTCTTTTAAATTTCGTAATAATTCAATAACACCCCTAGAATTTTGTTTTTCGGGCACCCAAATATCTGCGTGGCTATATTGCTCTAAAATTTCTGCGGTTTTGGTTCCAACAGTTATAACGGTGTGTTCTTTTGTTAATTTTAACTGTGGGTAGAGTTGATAGGCAAAAGTTACCGCATGTTGACTGGTGAAAATGAGGGTGTCATTTGCCGCAATTTTATTGAGTTTGGCAATGATTTCACTGGGATTGTTGGTCACGGTTATTGCTATACAGGGTAAGTTAATCACTGAAAAACCATTGTTTTCGAAAATCTGAGCGGTACGCTGGCTGGAGAACTCCGGTCGAGTGTTAAGAATGGTGGTTTCAGTCATGAGCCAAATCTAAAATTTCTTGTGCTCCTTTTGCAAAAAGGGCTTGGGCGATATTTTTCCCTAAGAACACAGGGTCATTGCTTTCATCTTCAACTCGTATAATTTTTGAACCATCAGGATGGGCAACTAAAGCGTGCATTTTTATGGTGTCACCCTCAAGGGTTGCAGATGCGCCAATAGCCGAGGAACAACTGCCTTCGAGTTCTTTATTCATAGCACGTTCGGCACAGATGCATTGTGCCGTGCTTTCATCATTCAATTGAGCAAACAACTCAATCAAATCAGTTCGAGTATTCAAACATTCAACACCAACGGCGCCTTGCCCAACGGCTGGCAACCAGTTTGGCGGATACATCTTTGCGGCAATGCGATTATCCATTTTCATGCGCTCTAATCCCGCTGTTGCTAAAATAATGGCATCGTATTCGTCGTTATCAAGTTTCCTTAAACGTGTTTGCACATTACCTCGCAAAGCTTTGACTTGTAAATCTGGACGCAAGGATAAAAGTTGTGATTGGCGGCGTAAACTGGAAGTGCCAACCACGGCATTTGGTGGCAGCTCATCTATGGATTTGTAGGTGTTGGAAACAAAAGCATCGCTGGCATCATGGCGTGTAAAAATACTGCAAATAGTAAATTCATCAGGCATAGCAGCGGGCACATCTTTCATGGAATGCACTGCAATGTCTGCCTCTTGAGCAAGCATGGCTTGTTCTAGCTCTTTTAAGAAAAGGCCTTTACCACCAATTTTATCCAATGTGACATTGAGTATTTGATCGCCTCGAGTGGTCATCGGTAACAGCTTGGTTTTGATGTATGGAAATGTTTTTTCAATTAAATCCGCAGTAAATTTGGCTTGCCACAGGGCAAGAGGAGATTCACGCGTGGCAATGGTTATAGTAGTTATTTTTTTTGTCATTGAATTATTTGTTCTCTTTGATGAGTTTTTTGATTTTGCTTAGGTTTCTTCGGCTAATTTGGGGTTGTTGCTCACAATTCAATAAATTAATAAAAGGTTTTGAGTCTTTTACCTGAATCCCACATACCTCTGTTTTATTGACTAAGGCGTTTCGGTTAATGCGAACAACACGTTCACCAAAAAGTGACTCCAAGGACACTAATGAATGTTCAATAACAACCATGCCAAGACTGCAATA
>JALSIL010000412.1 GCA_026990095.1 Lysobacterales bacterium | reverse complement strand
GTTTTGTAACTGTTTTACGGGTCATTTTGAGCCTCCTTGGCAAGATTTAAACTATTAATTACATTATTTTAACGTGAATTGAGTTAAAATTCAAAAGATGCGTTTTAATTCAGTCACTTTACTCGTAATTTTATCATTCTGTCCTTTCTCTCTGTTTGCAGAAAGGTGGCAGGTGCAAGATTTGTCAATTGCACGAGAAAATGGAGTGTTACGTATTATAGTCGACACTCTGAAAATACCGTTTTTTGAAAGTTCTGTTAAAAATATCAATTATCGTTGCCAATCTTTAGTGGATTTTTATCCTGTTCATCATTGTAAGAAAGGTGTTATAACAGCAACAGTCGATGGAAAAAATTATCATTATGGCATTTCAGGATGGGTGGATTTATCTCAACAACATTGGAATTTAACCTTAGTGAATGACCAAAAAAATATTTTCATTCATACAAATTCTGCACAAAAAGATAGTATAGAAATTACTTTAACGGATATAAATTTCAAAGAATTATCAAAAACTTTGCCCGTTAAGTTGGATTTAAATGGAGAACTCTCGGCAATTATCAATGCTAAGATAACGCTCGACTTTAGCCAAGAACTTAAAGTTACAACAAATTATCAACTGTCATCAGTTAATTACGAAGGGAATGTTGGAGACTATGTTCTGGCCGAGGCTGAAATTGTGGGAACTCTTTTTGTTGCTCAAGCAAATGAAGGTTTTAGTATTAAGAATTTAAGCACTTTTAACCAAGGAGAAGCTCTGTTGCAAGATGTTTACCTTCTGTTTAATGATTACCCTGTCTCTATTAAAAATCAATTTCACATTAACAATGACTTAAAAGTCTATGATATTAAAGTAAATATTTCATCTAAAGAGGAGGTGTTTGTTGAATTTAAAAGTCCTGATGTTAATTTTAGCACTATCTATATTAACTTCTTGATTAAAGATGTTCAGACTTTATACCAAGGTTTTTTGTCTTCTTATTTTGAAATACTCGGGATTGAAGATTTGGAGGTGATAGGGCAGGCACAAGGGTCAATAACAATAGGTAAACATGGCATTTCAGCTTTTGATTTGAATTTAACTGAATTATTCATGGCAATTGAGTCAAAAAAGATTAATGTTAATGATTTGAATGCACAGATACAGTGGCAAAAAGACGGAGAAAAGCTTTTATCCAGTTTTCAATGGGATGAATTACTATTAGCAGGTATGCCAATTCAAAGCTCTAAGTTAAATTTATACACGCAAGGACAGCAATTATGGGTGGAAGAAAAGACCTCAATTCCCCTATTTGATGGCAGCTTATTAATCAATAAATTGGTGTTAGATAAAATATTTGAAGCAGAAATTTCTATAGACTTCAGTGGAGAAGTTAAGCCTATCTCAATAGCCTTAATTACAGAGAAAATGGGATGGCCAAGTATGACTGGAAGCCTGTCTGGATTGATACCAGGATTGAAAAAAGTTGGTCACACTATCACTTTTGATGGCGTGTTGGATATAGACATTTTTGATGGACAAATGTTGGTCGAAAACCTCTCGATAGAACGCTTATTCGGCATTGCACCAGTTGTTGCAGGTGATATCATTTTTCACAACCTTAACCTGCAACAAATAACTAGCACCTATGATTTTGGTGAAATTACAGGACTTGTCAAGGGTTATGTGAAAGCTTTGCGTATTACCAATTGGAAGGCTGATAGGTTAAATGCTTACATTGAGTCAGTAAAAACAACAGGAGTTAAACAAACTATTTCACAACGGGCTATTGATAATATTTCATCCATTGGCGGCATACAAGGGGCTTTATCACGCAGTTTTTTGCGATTTTTTGATAATTTTAGGTATAAAAAAATAGGCATTGGTTGTAAATTACGAAATTCAATTTGTCACATGAGTGGCATCAACGACAACAATGAAACTTACACATTAGTGCAAGGAAGCGGAATCCCAAGTATCAATA
>JALSIL010000411.1 GCA_026990095.1 Lysobacterales bacterium | reverse complement strand
CTTAGCAACAGGTATGCAGAGCTTATTTAATGCCAATAAACTGGCAATAATTCACGCCACTGGCTTAATGCAAGCCAATCGCAGTCATTTTGTGTCCACTGCATTGATGGAACAAGGCGTGCAAAGTACAGCAACCAATTATGGTACGGGTTGGATAACGCGGTATTTTGAAAGTTCAGAAACAACTCCAGCAAGTCCTGTCATACCTTCATTGGTTCCATCTTACAGCAACACCGATGCTGTTTTGGGTGATGCCTCTGCACTAGTTATGGGTAACCCTGCAGCATTTAGTTTGAATCAAGGTCATTGGGCTTGGGAAAGTGCTATGCAAGACACCATAGCTCAAATTTTTACCAATCCTGTGGAAACAGAAGACATTGTTGCAGCCCATACCTTGAATGCTTCAGAGATTGTGCAAGCGATTTTTGATGATGCCAATAATCCTTATATACCAGAAAATGGAGTGGTATATCCTACTGGTTACTTTGGTGAACAAACCAAAGCGGTGGCTCGAATGTACAAAGCCAATGTGAATTTGGAAGTGGCATACATTCAAACAGGTGGCTGGGATACTCACGTAAATCAAGGAACTGGTATCACAGGACAATTTGCCGATTTAGTTAAAGAGTTATCTGATGGGCTCAATGCTTTGTATTTAGACTTGACAGCAAGCAATGCGGGCAAATTTACTATCATCGTTCAAAGTGAATTTGGAAGAAGAGCCTATGAAAACACCGAACAAGGCACCGACCATGGATATGGTAATCCCATGTTTGTCATTGGTGACAATGTTAATGGAGGATTTTACGGACAATTTCCTGGTCTAACTCCTGCGGAATTGTTTGAAGGCGATGATGTTGCAGTAACCACCGACTACCGCCATGTTGTTACAGAGGTGTTAATGCGTAGAATGAAAAACCGATACCTTGGGCATGTATTTCCTGGTTATAATAACTATTCACCATTAGGCATTGTCACTGGTAATGATTTAGTCCCTGATTATAATTTTGAGTTGGATAGGATATTTAACTCTGGGTTTGAGTGATTAGGTATCAGTTATTCCGTTAAAAAGGCTCATGCAATAAGTATTGTATTGAGCCTTTTTTTAATAGAATCGACCTTTGCATAACTCGTGGCACGTGTTAAAAAGTTGCAAAAAACACCACTTTGCGTTAATAAATTCGCAAAAATCCTTCTGGAAAGGATTTTCACGCTAGCCCACGCATGTGGGTGAGGTACTGTCTTAAAAATCTACTAATATTTTTACTTTTTCATTCTTTTTTTCATCATCCCAGAGTTATGCGAAGGTCTCTAATCAAATATCGAGTTCAAAATACTGAATCCCCGCATTCGCGAGGATGACAAAGGACTTTTAGTCCTTTTAATCAACCTATGGACTTTCAGTCCACAGCCGTTTGGTGCCGCGTCGCTTATGCTCCTCGCAATGACGGTGTTTTTTGTTTTACCCATATTTGGTTTATCTTTTTTTCTTAACGCGAGTTTTTTTCACTGTTTTCTTGCGACCATTTTTCTTAGTTGTAACTGTTTTTGTGCGTTTAACCGTGGTGTTGCTATTTCTAGGATTCGTCACTTTTTTGGTTCTTTTAACGGTTGTGGTTCTGCCATTGCGCTTTACGGTAACTCTTTTGCTAACCCGTGCAGAAGTGCGAGGCTTGTAATTGAAGCGATTAATTGTATGGATACGGCTCACACGTTTGGCAACAAACGTGTTTCTTCCAGTATAGCGAACAACTCTATTTCTGTAAACAGTGCGATGTAATGGACGAAATGGCCTCCACCAACGGGGATAAATTCCAAATCGGAAACGTGAATGATAAGGTCGATAAACTGGACGAAAAATCCAGCCAATAATTGGCCAAGTGCGGATATGCACATGTGCAGGGTGGTAGTAATAATTCTCACCATAAATTACGGCGTTGCCACGTACTTGCATGGTGTAATTGTCA
>JALSIL010000410.1 GCA_026990095.1 Lysobacterales bacterium | reverse complement strand
GAACAGCAGACCTAGAAAATGTTTGGGATATAAAACACCTTATGAGATTTTTGAGAAATTAACTGGAATAAACATGAATAAATCAAAGGAGTTGCACTTATGACTCGAATTCAGCATTTATCAATTTCCTGAAATTAAAGACTTAATAGCCCACTTATTTATGTATTTCAATTTGCCGCCAATCTATACAAGACAATTAGTTGGAGTGTGGTGGACATTGCCTATTGAGTTTTCATTCTACTTACTTTTACCCTTAATGGGCTTAGTTGTTTATAAAATTGGTGCTATTTGGTTTTCATTGCTCAGCCTTATTTTAACTATAGGTTATAAATTATATATAGTACAAATTTTACAAATACCCAGCGAATACCTAGCAACTATTCTAGGGCAACTTCCTGGTGTATTTTTCACCTTTTCATTGGGTTTTGTTTCTGCCTATCTTGTTTTCAAAAACAAGCTCGAAATCTGTTCAAAATATTTATACTTGATTATTCCTGTGACGATTATTTGGATTGCTGTTTTACTTAATACACCTGATTATTGGACTGGCAGTCCACTTATCTATTTTTGGATGAGTGTTAATGATGTCCTTTTTATGCTAATTATTTTAGCAATTTATAGAAGTAAAAGTAATTATATCAATTTCAAATTCTTTATTTGGCTTGGTAAAATAAGTTACGGCATCTACTTATGGCATTTACCTGTAATCTTGCTATTTAAAGATAAATTAACTACTTTTTCTTCTTTACTAGCCGTAACAGTTCCGCTTACTTTGCTTCTAGCCTCTTTATCTTACTATTTTATTGAGAAAAAATTTTCTAAGTTAAAATTTTAATGAGATAATGCCTTTTTTACCATTATAAAAATACAATACATGCCAAATCAGAAAAAACTCTTTATCACTTCCGCCCTTCCCTATGCCAATGGCGACCTTCATTTAGGTCATATGCTTGAGCATACGCAATCTGACATATTTGCCAGAGTGCATCGAATGTTAGGGCGACAGGTACGTTATTTATGTGCCGAAGACGCACACGGTGCACCAATTATGCTACGTGCGGAAAAAGAAGGGGTAACACCTGAAGAGTTTGTTGAAGGCACACGTAAGGAACATTGGCAGGTTTTACAGGGTTTTAATATTTCTTATGACCACTTCCACACCACCCATTCGCCTGAGAATCAAACGATGGTCAACCGTATTTACAATGGTTTAAAAGAAAATGGTCACATCGACACCAAGGTGGTTGAACAATTGTTTGATCCTGAAAAGAAAATGTTTTTGGCTGACCGTTTTATCAAAGGCGAATGCCCAAAATGTGCAGCGCCAGACCAATACGGAGACAACTGCGAGGTTTGTGCTGCGACTTATAATGCTACCGAAGTCATTAATCCACGCTCAACAATTTCTGGAGCGACGCCGATTATTAAAGAATCTTTGCATTATTTTGTGAACCTTAAAAACTTTGAAGAAATGCTCAAAGATTGGATGAACAAAGGGGCATTGCAAGGTCAAGTGATAAACAAACTCAAAGAATGGTTTGATATGGGTTTACAATCGTGGGATATTTCGCGTGATGCACCCTATTTTGGATTTAAAATTCCTGACACTGAGGATAAATATTTTTACGTATGGTTGGATGCACCAGTGGGTTATTTGGGTTGCTTAAAGTACGTTTGTGAACAAAATGGTGAAAATTTAGAAGAGTGGATAGCTCCTGATGCCAATACCGAAATGGTGCATTTTGTTGGTAAGGATATTTTGTATTTTCACAGTTTGTTTTGGCCTGCGATGTTATATGGCTCTGGTATCAAAGTGCCTGATGCAGTCTATGTGCATGGTTTTGTCACAGTTAATGGTGCTAAAATGTCAAAATCGCGTGGTACTTTTATCAACGCATCAACTTATTTAAAATACCTTAAGCCTGATTATTTACGTTATTACTATGCCTCCAAATTGAATGACAAAATTGTCGAT
>JALSIL010000409.1 GCA_026990095.1 Lysobacterales bacterium | reverse complement strand
TTCAACCGCTTCAACATTAGAGCGTAAATTAGGAGCAAATCCCCCTTCATCACCCACTGATGTATTTAAACCTTTAGCTTTAAGAACTGATTTTAAACTGTGAAAAACCTCAGTTCCACAACGTAAGGCTTCACTAAAGCTTTCAAAACCTGTGGGTAAAATCATAAACTCCTGAATGTCGACATTGTTATCGGCGTGTTCACCACCGTTGATAATATTCATCATTGGCAAAGGCAAAATAAACTCATCAACCGTCGCTATGCTTTTGTATAAGGGTTCGTGTTTTTCCGCCGCTAGAGCTTTGGCATTGGCAAGAGAAACACTCAAAATAGCGTTAGCACCTAAGTTGGCTTTGTTGTCTGTTCCATCTAAATCAATCATCAAATTATCAATGCCTGCCTGGTCGCTGGCATCTTTTCCGTGCAAGGCACTGGCAATAGTGGTATTGACATTATCCACTGCTTTGGTGACGCCTTTGCCAAGGTAACGCGAGTTATCACCATCACGTAATTCAATGGCTTCACGTGCGCCAGTTGATGCACCCGATGGCACAATAGCGTGCCCAAAAGCCCCTGATTCAAGAGTGACTTCGGCTTCTAAGGTTGGATTTCCACGTGAGTCAAGGACTTCACGTGCGTGTATTTTTTTGATAATTGACATTTTATTGATTTCTAGCTCTTAAGATTGTGTATATGGCTTGTGTAATAAAGAGTGGATTTTATCACTTCGTTGATTTGATTTAAAGTTGTAAGCACATCAACAGTGATATAGTTTTATTCACCCTCAAATCTCGATATAGAAAAGACGTTCTTTAATGAACGTCTTTTCTATTATTACAAACTGTACCCACGCTCATCGTGGCTGGTTATATCCAAGCCTTCAATTTCTTCCTCTTCAGGAACGCGAATACCGATAAGTTTGTCTATCACTTTAAGGATGATAATGCTCAGTACACCTGACCAAACCAAAGTGACAATAACCGAAATGGCTTGTGCTCCCAGTTGTGCCGCCATGGTTACACCTTCGCTAAAGCCCACGCCTCCAAGTCCAGCCGAAACAAAGACACCAGTTAATAATGCACCAATAATTCCGCCAATACCATGAACACCAAACACATCGAGTGAGTCATCGTAGTTAAATTTGTTCTTTAGCGTTGTAGCACCCCAATAACAACCAAGACCAGCGACAAAACCTATGACAATTGCACCAGTTGGCCCAACCGAACCTGATGCGGGTGTGATAGCAACCAAACCACCCACTGCACCTGATGCAATACCTAAAGCAGAAGGCTTGCCGTGTTTGAGCCATTCCACAAACATCCACGTCAAAGCAGCCATGGCAGTGGCTATTTGGGTCACTGCCATTGCCATGCCTGCGGTGCCATCGGCGGCTAATTCACTGCCTGCATTAAATCCAAACCAACCGACCCACAACAGGGCAGCACCAATCAGTGTGAAAGTTAAATTATGCGGTGCCATTAAGACTTTTTTGTAGCCCTTGCGTGGACCAATGATAATGGATGCCACGAGTCCTGCTACAGCTGCATTGATATGAACGACTGTACCACCTGCAAAATCAAGTGGTTCTGTGGATAATTGACTGAGCCAGCCACCACCCCAAACCCAATGGCATATGGGCAAATAAACGATGGTTCCCCAAAGTGCCATAAACCACAACATGGCAGAAAACTTCATGCGTTCGGCAAAAGCACCAACAATAAGTGCTGGTGTAATGATGAAGAAGGTCATTTGAAAGGTCATAAATACCGTTTCAGGAATGGTTCCAGACAGAGAGTCAACGGTAATATTGAGCAACATAAAGTTATCCAACCCACCAATCCAACTATTTAAACTTCCACCATCAGAAAAAGCCAAGGAATAACCATAAACCACCCACAAAATACTCATCATGCCAGTGATGGCAAAACATTGCATCATTACCGATAAAACATTTTTACTGCGAACCATACCTGCATAAAACAA
>JALSIL010000408.1 GCA_026990095.1 Lysobacterales bacterium | reverse complement strand
GTAACCATTCTTTGTGCATGATATGGTCGTTTATGCAGTCGGTTTTTACGGGTTGAAATGTGCCAGCACCAACGTGCAAGGTGACGTAAGCGGTATTGATGCCTTTGTCTTCAATCTGTTGCAATAGCTCCTCATCAAAATGCAAACCTGCAGTTGGAGCAGCTACGGCACCTTTTTCCTTGGCGTAAACTGTTTGGTATCTGGATTTGTCTTCAAGTTCATCTTTGCGTTGGATATAAGGTGGCAGAGGCATATGCCCGAATTCGTCCATTAATTCAGTTAATGATGCATCATTTTGTGTTTCAATTAAGAAAAACATGCCTTTTTTGGCGGTTGGAAGAATGGTTTGTTCATTAAAATATATTGGCGTTCCCAGTTTAATGGCTTTGCTGGATTTAAACATCGCAATAGCAGAATTATCATTAAGCAAGCGTTCAATAAAAGCCTCAACCTTGCCACCTGTAACTTTTTTGCCATACAAGCGAGCAGGGATGACTTTGGTGTTGTTAAAAACCAATAAATCCCCTTTGTCCATGAGTTGCAATAGGTCAGGAAATTGTAAATCTTGGGTTTCACCGCTGTTTTTGTTTAATGCCAATAACCGAGATTGCGTTCGCTGCTTGGTTGGGTGTTGAGCAATTAACTCTTTGGGTAAGTCAAAGTTAAAGTCAGATTTTTTCATCGAAACTCCACAGGAAACCACATTTCTTGAACGATTCTTTTCTCACCTTTTTTGTAAATCAAATTAATTTTAATTTGATCGCCTTGGTTAATTTTAAATTTCGGTTGCATCAACATGATGTGGTAACTGCCAGGTTTAAAAGTTAATTGTTCATTAGGTTTAATCACAATTTCATCTTGGTGAATCATTTTTGCGACACCATCAATGATTTTTGTTTGGTGTATCATCGTCATACTAAAAGCAGGACTGTAGGCATCGACTAATAGAATATCTTTATCTGATTTATTAATGAGTGTTCCATAAGCCGCCATTACCGTGGCATTGGGTGGGGCTGCTTGTAACCAATATTCATTAATTTCGGGAAATTGTGCTTGAGCCTGAGTACAGAGGCAAAGGAGTAATAGTGTAAAAATGCGCATAATTTTGTTATAATGGTAAAATAATAAGAATTTTAACCCTTTTACAGGCGAGATTCGATTAAACACTGGAATTAACGATAAATAGGCAAAACTATGAATATTTTTAGTAAAAAATTAACGCTTAAATCAGTACTAACTACAGGAGTCGCTCTTATGACAATAGCCACGCAGGTAAACGCCGATGATACGGCAATTACGGTTTATTCTACTGCTCAAGCAGGCAGTATTTCCCCGCAACAATTTCAAAGACAAGGAGCGAATGTGCCCGGTTACGCGATGGTGAAACAAGACCGCAAGATTGAGATAAAAAAAGGTCAGTTTGAATTGAAGTTTGACGATGTTACCAGTCAAATTGACCCCACAACCGTATCCTTTAGTACGCCAAATCATCCAGGAGCGGCTTATGTTTTGGATCAAAATTACCAATTTGATATTGTTAGTACCCAGAAACTATTGGAAAAATACACAGGGCAACAAGTCGTAGTCGAACAAACCTCTGGTGGTGCAAATAAAACTATTCGTGGTAAGCTGCTCGGAACAAATGGGGGGATTATTGTACAAGAAGCCGATGGTTCGGTTATAACCTTGAGTAAATACGATAGTGTTGCTTTTCCCTCGTTACCAGGAGGTTTACTAACCAAGCCAACTCTTTTATGGCTACTTAATGGAAAAAAAGCAGGCGTTGAATTGGCGCGTGTGACTTACCAAACCAAAGGCATGACTTGGTGGGCGGATTACAATATGACCCTGCGTGAAGACGACGGTCAATGCACCATGGATTTATCTTCGTGGGTGAGCTTGCTTAACCAAGCAGGCAGTAGTTTTAAAGACACGAAACTAAAATTAATTGCTGGCAATGTGCATCGAGCAGAACCAAACTATGGTA
>JALSIL010000407.1 GCA_026990095.1 Lysobacterales bacterium | reverse complement strand
ACAAAGGTTTAAAAGTGCACGCATGCCGCTAGCTAAAATCAGCCAAGATGTTAAACTCGGTCAATTGTGGCAAAAGAAAAAAGACAAAACTGTTGTCGTTTTAGTCTTGGGAGAAACAGCCAGAGCGGATCATTTTTCACTCAATGGTTATGACAAACTTACAAACCCCAAACTTTCACAGCAAGAGATTATCAACTTTGAACAAACCACATCGTGTGGAACCAGTACGGCGATTTCACTGCCCTGCATGTTTTCGCATTTAGATAGGGATAACTTTTCTAAGAACAAAGCTAACAATAGTGAAAACGTACTGGATTTTATTGCAAATAGCGGATTTTCCGTGCAATGGCGCGATAATAACACGGGTTGCAAAGGCATTTGTGAACGTGTTGATTTTATTGAATTAAGCAAAGAAAAAAATAACCCTTTATGTGAGACAGGTGAATGTTTTGATGAAATCTTGTTAATAAACCTCACACAGCAGATTATCGAAAATCCAAATAATCAGCTTATCGTTATGCACCAAAAAGGTTCTCATGGGCCTGCTTATTATTTACGTTATCCCAAACAATTTGAACAATTTACACCCGTTTGTTCCACCAACAAGTTACAAAATTGTGAGCCTAAAAGCATCAATAATGCTTATGATAACACTATTTTGTATACTGACCATGTTGTCAATCAAGTCATTGAGGAATTAAAGCAACTACCCAATGAGTATAACACCGCTTTGGTGTATATTTCCGACCACGGAGAGTCTTTAGGAGAGAACAATATTTACCTGCATGGAACTCCCTACTTTATGGCACCTGATGCCCAAACGCATGTGCCATTTTTACTGTGGTTTTCAAATCAATTTTCACAAAACTTTGGCATCGACACGCGTTGTTTAAATAAAAAATCCAAATCATCGTTTTCGCATGATAATCTTTTTCATTCTTTACTCGGTTTGTTGAACTTAAGGACGTCCTATTATCAATCGCAAAAAGACATCTTTGCTAGCTGCCGAATCACTGCCCATGAATAAAATCTTGCCTCCTTTCCCCCTGACGGTGATTTTGATTTTGTCTTTAATTAGCTTGGTTGTTATTCATGTTTTTGATTTGGATTTCTTTTTTGCAAATTCAATCTACTCATCACACAAGGCATGGGCTTATAAAGAAGCTTGGGTTACGACTGTATTATTACACCGCTATGCCAAGTATTTAATAATATTGTGTTATTTAACTTTTGTAATTTGGACCTTTATAAGCTATTTTAAAAATAGATTTGATTTGTACCCTCGCATTGTCTTAATGATTGCTTTATTGGTCGGAACAATGACCGTCTCAACCTTAAAACATATATTGAATGTCGATTGTCCTTGGGATTTGATTCAATTTGGAGGAAACAAACCGTTTATGAGTCTGTGGGCATATAAATCTGAGTTCTTACCCTCCTCTGGATGCTTTCCTTCTGCACATGCCAGTGCTGGGTTCACCTTGATTTCGACCTATTATTACTTTAGGCTTTTTAAACCAGAATACAAAAACATAGCACTTGGCGTAACCTTGTTTATTGGCTTTGGGTTTGGGCTGGCACAACAATTTAGAGGTGCTCATTTTATTTCACATGATATTACTTCATTAATTGTGTGTATAATCATAAACCACTTTATCTTTTCATTGGCTTTTAGCGGTAAAAAATACAGACACTAATGCTTCTATTTCGCGGCTAATTCACCTAAAAATTGGCGGTAATATTGCAGCTCTTCGATGGATTCACGCACATCGTCCATTGCTAAGTGGTTGCCTTTCTTTTCGTAACCATCAAGAATTGCGGGGTTCCAACGCCTAAACAATTCCTTTATTGAACTGACATCAATTTGTCGGTAGTGAAAATAATTTTCTAAATCTGGCATCCATTTTGCTAAAAAACGCCTGTCTTGACAGATAGTATTGCCACACATCGGCGAGGTGTGAATTGGCACGTGCTCAGATAAAAATTCGA
>JALSIL010000406.1 GCA_026990095.1 Lysobacterales bacterium | reverse complement strand
CAGCAACAGTTGGCTCTTTTCGACTTTGATGGCACCTTAATTCGCTATGATAGCCTTTTTCAGTTCCTGCGGTTTTTTAGGGGTAGTAATTACTTTATTTTTAAAATGTTTCTGTCGTTACCAGTGCTGGTTTGTAATAAGCTTGGTTTTATTAATAATTCTGATGCTAAAGAGAGGCTCCTCTCTAATTTTTTTAAAGGAAAAACAGTGATGGAATTTTCTGCGCGTGCAGAAAATTTTGCCAAAGAGAAAATTTCAAATATGCTCAATAAATATGTAGCTAATAAATTTTACGAACATATTGCAAAAGGCGATCGTGTAATAATTATTAGTGCATCAGTAGAAGAATGGATACTGCCTTGGGCGCAACAATGGAAGGTGGAAGTATTAGCTACCAAATTAGCTAGTTCTAATGGAGTGTTAACAGGTAAGTTTTTGGGAAATAATTGCAATGGTGAAGAAAAAGTAAAACGAATAAAGAATCATCTAAAACTGGCAGACTATGAAGAAATATGGGCTTATGGTGATAGTTCTGGTGATGAAGCAATGTTAAGTTTGGCCAACCATAAAATTTATCGTGGGCAAATACGAGATTAGAATTTTTAAAGCCGCTTTTTTAGTAGCTAAGAAGTTATAGCTCTTTATTTTCAATTGGAGCAAAAAATCAATCCTTTTGAAAAATCTGAATATAAGCCTGTTCCATTTGCTCAATTTCGTTGTCGCTCAGCTCTTTAAAAAAATTACGTTTACGGTGAGCAAGCTTTCCTTTATTTTGGTGAAGAAATAAAATTATTCGATCAATTTTATTGTCTGGCATATCTACTATACCCTGAATATCACGCTTTAATTCATCATAATATTGGAGAAAAGATAATTCTTCTGGGATATCTTTAATAATTGTTAATTTAATTGCATTAATCAGAAATATGGCCTGATTTGTTAGGTCTGGAAACTGATATAATGCTTCTATTTCGGTGGCATTATTTACTGTCATTTCGCCAGATTCATTAAGGTCATATTTTGCCTTTCGCTCAACCGACTTAGAAAATAATTCTAAAATAGAATCATATTCAGCCATGTGAGCAAGTATGTGAGCAGAAATTGGAAGTATAGTACTGTTTGGTACAATGCCATCGCGCACCAGAATATCGTGAATGAGAAAACGATGAATTCTTCCGTTACCATCTTTAAAAGGGTGCGTAAATACATAGCCGAATGACACCATTGTAGCTTTTATAATTGTTTCGGTTGATGTATTTTTTTTATTTAGGTCAACGATTCCTTGCATTAAGGATCTTACAAATTGTGGTGGTGGACATACATAATGTATTTTTTGTGAATGGTCTCTCATTGTTTGACCAATATAGTTTTGAAAGTCCCTGAAACCATCATCTGCATATCTTGGATCAACAATAACGTTTTGTAAACGAACTAGTTCTTTTTCAGATAGGGATTCTTCAAACTGTTTTTGTCCTGCATCTTCTAGTAAAGCTATAAACCTTTCCATTCTGTCTTTCGATGGCTCCTCTTGCTCTATTTCACTAGAAGATTTTGATTCTTTTTTATAGAGGTAATAACTAGCTCTTTTAAAAATTTCTGGAGAATATGTATGTTTTAGGTTTTCAATTTCTTTTTCAATATTCCAATCAAGTAATTCGCTAAGTTCAGTAGTTCTTCTAATTACTGGGCAGAATTTTTTCGTACCTAGCAGATTATTGTTTATTTTCCATTTGGGTATTTTCGTTATACTTCCAGTTATATATCGAGAAGAGTCCAGTATGTCCTCGTAATTAGTGGTAGTGACATCAACCTTTATTGATTGGCCTCCAGTAAACTCATATAGATAACCAATGATTCTTGGATATTTTCTATTTGGATTTGCGTTTATGTAATCTAATATTACTTGATGACCAATAGAGATAAAAACTTCCTTGATGAATGCGAGATCTAAATCATCGTATTTTCAGAACAACTGACCTCAAGGGATTTAA
>JALSIL010000405.1 GCA_026990095.1 Lysobacterales bacterium | reverse complement strand
AATTGATAAATACCCCAATAAGTGGAAATGAGAATAATGCTTAATTGAAAATAATAAGCAGGAAATATTCTTAAAAAGCGCTTCTTATAAAAGTGAGTTATATGCCAAGAATTGTTGTTTTTTTGTTGAAAATAAATCGTGCCCAATAAAAAAGCTGACAATAAGTAAAACACTACAACGCCAAGCCAACCAACCTTAAAAAAAGGAGCTAACAAATGGGGTTTTGAGCCGCTGAAGAAAAAAACATGCAATAATAAAACCCACAAAGCAGCAAAACCTCGGAGTGTATGTAAGGTTGGGTAGTATGTCATGGGTTGGTGATTTGTGTGTTTTTCATGCAAAGGAATTATAGAGTATGAATGTTTTTATGTCTAAATTTAAAATTATCTTAGCCTTTAAATTAATGTTTTCATACAATGAGCTTTTAATAAACTCCATTTAAAATGTTAACCGAACAACAATACAAGCAATTGACCCAACAAGGCTTTAATCGCATTCCACTTTATCGCTGTGTGTCAGCGGATTTAGATACGCCTTTAAGTGCTTGGCTTAAGTTGGCCAATGGTAAAAATACCTTTTTGTTGGAGTCGGTTGTTGGTGGTTCGCGTTGGGGACGCTATTCGATAATTGGCTTATCTGCTGACATAAACTACGTTGCACGTGATAACCAAATAACCAAATACGTACTGGGCGAGATTGAAGAAAGTTATTCCTGTGATAATGTGTTAGATGAACTGCGTGTGATTAAGGATGAATACAAGGTGCCAAAAATTGAGGAGTTACCCACATTTAATGGTGGATTGGTCGGTTATTTGGGCTATGAAATAATTGAACATATTGAAGACAAACTCAAAGGCAAAGCACCAACCGATGAGTTAAATATTCCCGATGTTAATCTCATGGTGGCTGAGGAAATTGCCGTTTTTGATAATTTAGCAGGTAAGGTTTGGATAATTATACACGCCAACCCTGATGAGGACATGGCTTATGCCAAAGGCATGAAAAGATTGGATGAATTAACCCATAGATTACGAAGTGGATCAACAGGTTACGCTGAAACCATTAACCAAAATATAATCAATAAATCAGACGTCAAAATGTCCTTTACTCAAGATGAATTTGAGCAAGCTGTGGTTAAATGCAAGGACTTAATCAAATCTGGCGACATCATGCAAGTGGTGCTTTCTCAACGCATGAGCACTCATTTTAATGCACGACCATTGGATGTTTATCGGGCATTACGTGCATCAAACCCAAGTCCATATATGTATTTTATGGATTTTGAAGATTACCAAGTGGTGGGTTCATCCCCAGAAGTATTGGTGCGTAAAGAAGGCGACACCGTGACACTGCGCCCAATTGCAGGCACGCGTGTGCGTGGTAAAACAGAACAAGAGGACGAAGCATTAGCCAAAGAACTATTAAACGACCCTAAAGAATTGGCAGAACATTTAATGCTCATTGACCTTGGTCGCAACGATATCGGGCGTGTGGCTCAAACAGGAACGGTCGAATTAGTGGATAAAATGGTCATCGAAAAATATTCGCATGTGATGCATATCGTCTCTGAAGTTCAGGGTAAATTACAGCCCAACAAAGACAATATTGATATTATTAAAGCAGTATTTCCTGCCGGAACCTTGTCAGGTGCAGCCAAAGTACGTGCTATGGAAGTCATTGCCGAGCTAGAACCAGTAAAGAGAAATGTTTACGCTGGAGCGGTAGGCTATTGGGGCTGGCACGATGACATGGACTGGGCAATTGCTATTCGAACAGCGGTCATAAAAGACGAACAATTACATATCCAAGCAGGTGCAGGATTGGTGGCAGACAGTGATCCAAGTAAAGAATGGGAAGAAACTGTGAACAAAGGTAAAGCGGTTTTTAACGCAGTATCAATTGCCACAAGTGGAGATTTATAATGTTATTAATGATTGATAATTACGATTCATTCACTTACAACTTGGTGCAATATTTTGGAGAATTGGGTT
>JALSIL010000404.1 GCA_026990095.1 Lysobacterales bacterium | reverse complement strand
CTTATCAGACACTGACGTCATTCATTTTTTAACCGAACACAAGGATTTTTTTATTCGACACCCCGAACAATTGGAGGCCCTAAAAGTCACCAACAATAACGGTAAAGTCACAAGCTTAATTAATCACCAAGTTAACGTGTTAAAAGAACGAAACAATCAATTAAAGAATAAACTAAATCAATTGATTGGTTATGCTGAGGAAAATGAGAAAACCATGGCACAGGTTTTTGAACTCACCTTGCAATTGTGTCAAATTTCACATATCGCCAATGTCACCAAGCATTTTGCTCGGTTTGTCAAACATTCTTTTGATTCGGATTTATTCAAAATTGTTGTTCCCACTTATGACGGTCTTGAGTCATCAGCAGTTGTTAAGACTCTTAGTGCCGATGAAGAGAGTGAATTTGCCCAAATATTTGCCGAATTTATTCAAAAGGGCAAACCCATTTGCGGTCGCTTAAAAAAGTCAAAACTCAATTTCATTTTTGGTAAACAGGCTCAGAAGGTGGGTTCAAGTGTCATCTTACCCATTGGCAAAAAGGCAGAAAAAGGGTTGTTGGTATTTGCCAGTTTCGATGAAAGTCGATTCAACCCCGAAATGTCAACGGATTTACTCGCCCGTTTAAGTGAAATTTTAGATCGAAAATTCAATAAAACCTTTGCTTCGCTGCCTGCATCCAAATCGCAAGAAAATGAACCTTAATTCATGGAAAAACAACTATTTAGATTTTTGTCGAAACCAAAAAAATTTGGCAGGCTTGACATTAAAAGCATACCAACGTGACTTGGATGCTTTTATCGCTTATACCCAACAACACAATGCGTCTCTTAAGGTTGATGATTTGATTGAAGAAGACGTGAGTAAGTTTTTAGTTGCGCAGTACAATAACAAAATAAGCCCCAAATCTTTAGCCCGTTACCGCAGTTCAATCACCAGTTTTTTTGATTATATTGTAGCAAATAAGGGCATAAAATCCAATCCTGCTGCCTTGGTACTAACGCCCAAAAGTCCAAACAAACTTCCAGAGGTATTGGATGTCGACACCATCAGTAGGTTGGTCAATATTCCCTTAGAGTCTGAAATTGCTATTCGCGATAAAGCCATTATTGAGTTGTTTTATTCCTCTGGACTTCGCTTGAGTGAATTGTCCAATTTAGTTTGGCATAATTTAGATTTTGACCAAGCTTTAATTACCGTATTAGGCAAAGGCAACAAACAACGCGTTATTCCCGTTGGTAAATATGCACTAAAAGCCCTCAATCAGTGGCGCTCTATTGCCCAAATTTGGGATAGTGAACAACTGGGCTTTGTATTCATATCCAAAAGAAGTACGCAACTCAAACAACGCAGCATTCAAGCCCGGATTAAATATTGGGCACAAAGACAAGGCTTGTGGGAACGTGTTTATCCCCATCTTTTACGCCACTCATTTGCCTCGCATGTGTTGGAATCAAGCGAAGATTTACGAGCGGTACAAGAAATGCTCGGGCATGCTGATATATCAACCACCCAAATTTACACTCACCTCAATTTTCAACATTTAGCTAAGGTCTACGACAAGGCACACCCAAGAGCTAGGAAGAAGTGATATTTTCAATCGCTTTGATTGTTGGTTTATCTGCTTCGGGCATTCCTAGGTTTTTAAGCTCAGAGCGTTTAACCCACTTAAGGGGTTGCCCTTCATTGGGGTGAACTTTGGGGTTGTTGGCTTTGTAGTACCACACACCTAAACTTAGAATGAGGTCTTCGTATTCGTGTGTGGTGGTGATTAGTGGTTCGGCAGTTGGTAAATCAAAATCAATTTCTTCCTTACTTTCACGAATCAGTGCTTGCAGTTGCGTTTCTCCTGCTTCAACTTTCCCTCCAGGGAATTCCCACATGCCGCCAAGGTGTTTGTGTTCGGCACGTTTCGCCACTAGAATTTCACCTTGGTGGTTTTCAAGCACTAGGGCGACCACGTTCAATGGTTTTATTTGAGCAACTATACTAATTTAC
>JALSIL010000403.1 GCA_026990095.1 Lysobacterales bacterium | reverse complement strand
AGTGAACCCAGATGCTTAAAACGAAGACCAAAACCTTATCAATTAATGACCCAAAAAAGGTCAATAATGCGAGAACTTCCTCACAGGGGTAAAAAACGTGCTAAACAGGCTTAACTTAGCAGCATTCGGGTCAGTACCCTTTTTGTTTAAAATCTTCATTCGCTTATAGAAATCTGGCCTGTTGCGATTTTATGAACCATGTAAGAGAGGTATGTTTGGTAGGGCATACCTTCTTTTAGTGCGGTGGCTTTTATTATATTAATGTCTTCTTCTAGAAGTCGAATATTGAAATTCTTTTTTTTGGTTTTTTGTTTTATGGTTAAAAGAGCTGATTTTTGAAAATAGTCTTTTTGCTTTTCTATTTCTGTAATCGGGGTATCAGATATTTCTTGGTTTTCTATTTTTTTAAATAGTTCCAGTTCTTCTGGAGTATAAATATCAGTATCTTTCATTGTCTTCTTCTCGTAAAAAATATTTTGTGAATTTTCTGCTTGGATATATTGTTTTTAAAAATATCTTTTCATCATCCTCTACATAAGGGATAACATAGGCATAGTTGCGTATTTCTACCACCAAACAATTTTGTGCTAAGTGAGTTGGACTTGGTATGATTTTAATTAGCTTTCTTTTGCTTAGTGCTAATAAAACCTCTTCAAATGATACCAATCTACAATTAATTAAATGCTGGTTCTTTTCTACGCTCCATTTAATTGGCAAAGCCTTTTTATTAAAATCTAACTCGTCCATTAATTCAATTTTTTTAATTTAATGTAAATATATTATATTTACATTAATATGAATTGCAAGTATTTTTAGTAAATTATAAGTGCAGTGTCATTTAATTGGTCAACGGAAAAGTATAAGAACATATATAAACGCCTCCGTAATCCAAGTCTTTTTAATGTATTTATAATAATGGTTTCGGACATATATAGTCTTTAAATGAGATGTTTTCTGATCTCTGACTTTGATAAAATCCGAACCAAACATTGCTTATCACCCTTTAAATTCTTTGCGTGATGCTTTTGCCCTAGATTTTCTTTAAAGGTCTGATGATAACTCATTACACAGGGGGTCAAGTTGCATTCCTAACAATACTTTCTACAAGCCTAATTCACTGTGCGAACCAAGACGCACAAGCTGCAAAATTTTATCATCTGGTTTTCGATAAATTAAAACTTTAAAGGGGTCAACACCCTTTTTCTAAATTTTCTTTATTGTATTCAATCACTTATAGAAATCTACCCTGTTGCGATTTTATTAACCGTGTAAGGTTTAATTTATTAGAATTAAACCACTTTTCTTTATACTACTTTCTGATACATGACTATTAGATACAGAACAAAATATAAAACTGTTTGTCCTTTTTCCTGTAAAGTTAGTGACATATTAATTTCATTCTCTGTTAAAATGTCCGACAACAACAATGAATTAACAAACCTTTATGAGCAACACCAAAACATTCGAAAAATCCGTTCAAGAGCTTGATGGCATTGTATCAAAAATGGAATCTGGAGAGCTGAGTCTTGATGAATCCTTAAAACTCTTTGAAAAAGGGGTTAAATTAACGCGCGAGTGCCAAAAAAGTTTGGCTGATGCTGAGGCTAAGATTGAAAAACTTATGTCAGGCATTAAAGCGGATTAATTGCAAAACATTTAACCCTCTTATTCCACCACGCACAAAACAACCACACACATGGACAATAAAGTCTTCAACAACAAAAACAAGCATTACCAAAAACGCATAAATAAATTTCTTGCGGATTTTTTAGCGAAAAACTATGCAGAGTCCAACCGTTTGATTGATGCCATGAGTTATTCGTTATTATCAGGTGGCAAACGCATTCGCCCTCTTTTGAGTTATGCCACCGCTGAGGCTTTGGGGATTGACATTAAACGGGCAGATTATATTGCTGCCAGTGTTGAGATGATTCATGCTTATTCTTTGATTCACGATGATTTGCCTGCTATGGATGATGACAATGTGCGCCGTGGC
>JALSIL010000402.1 GCA_026990095.1 Lysobacterales bacterium | reverse complement strand
ATCCTTACTTGAGCCCTTTTGAAGAATTTCAACGTTGGAAGCACCACCCTGTCATTAAAAAAACAATAGAAGGTGGCAAGCGTATTGCTTATGGTGCGCGTGCCATGAATAAAGGCGGATTTAACTCATTGCCAGAAATTGAATTACCAGGGGCTTGTTTAACGGGTTGCGAGGCAGGATTTTTAAACCCTGCCAAAATAAAAGGCATTCACACGGCAATGAAAACCGGCATGATTTCTGCTCAAAGTATTGCAGATAACCTGCTTAAGGCTGATGCACAAGACGTCAAAACCACTTATTCACAAGATGTTAAAAACTCATGGGTTTTTACGGAATTACAAAGGACGCGAAATTTTGAGCCAGGATTGCATAAATTCGGCACCTTATTAGGATCTGCATTTACTTTTATTGATCAAAATATTTTCCGTGGTAAGTTGCCTTTAACCTTGCACAATAAAAAACCTGATTATGCATCACTTAAACCAGCAGACTCCTGTCAATCCATCACTTATGAAAAGCCTGATAATAAAATTAGTTTTGATCGTTTGTCATCGGTGTTCTTATCCAGTACCAATCATGGGGAAGATCAACCCTGCCATTTGCAATTAAAAGACGACTCGATTCCTGTTTCCGTAAATTTACCGAAATGGGCAGAACCCGCACAAAGATATTGTCCTGCAGCAGTTTATGAAATTATTGATGAGGGAGAAGAGAAAAAATTCAGAATTAATGCGCAAAATTGTGTACACTGTAAAACTTGTGACATCAAAGACCCAAGTCAAAACATCAATTGGGTTACGCCAGAAGGCGGTGGTGGACCTAATTATTCAAACATGTAATGGTAAAAAATGTTTAACAAGATAAAAAACACAGTTCTGTTGTCTCTTATAATTTTGAGTCTAAGTGCTTATGGGCAATCCAAGCCTAAATGGGTAAAAATTGGTGAGGGAACCTATAAATCAGGTTTTACTTACCCTTATAAGGTGCAATTGTCTGTTCCTTATGGGGTAAGAAATATAGCAGAGTTAAAACAAGGGCTATTGCCGATGCGATTTGAATTGATTTGGTTGCCAAATACAACCACTAAAAAAGAAATTAAAAAATTATTTCGCAACCAACTGGAAGAAAAATTTGCTTCGGTAGAGAGTTTCAACTTGTCAAAGAATTTGATTCACTTGTTCTTAAGAAAACTTCCCGAAACTAAACGGCACGAGCATTGGATGTTTGAATACTATCCTGATGTCGGCACGAAATTATTTATAAAAGATAAAAAAGTATACCACTTAGTTGGTGCAGAAATTAATCGTGCCCTTATTGATTCCTGGATAAATAAAAGCCCCGTTTTGACTGCAAACCTCTTTAATCGTTTATTAAAACTACAATAATCTCATTGGAAACCTCATTTATGAAAATTATAATATGTCTTGTCTTGAGTTTTAAACTCATGGCAAACCCCAATCCAACAGCCATGCTCAATGGACCAAAGGATGAAAGGCATCCGATTGTCGCTTTTACCAATGCCCATCTGTTTATTGATGAAAATACAGAGTTAAGAAATGCTTCACTCATTATTCAAGACGATAAAATAATTGCAGTTGGTCAAAACATTGATGTACCAAAACAAGCGCAAGTTCGGGATTTGCATGGTGCAACTATTTATCCGGGTTTTATTTTGCTTGATAGCGGTTATGGATTGCCAGAGCCTGGAAAACATGTACCATTTACTTTTTTTGGTACTGAAACCATGGACACCACCACAAAAGGTGCAGTCAATACCAACGAAGCAATAAAAGCATCTTATCAGGGCATTACAGAATTTCATCACGATAAAAAGAAGGCGAAAGAATTGCGTAAACTGGGTTTTTCGAGCGTTTTATCTTCACGGCATGATGGCATTATGCGCGGTTCTTCGGTGTTGGTTAATTTAAATGATGACAGCGACAACCAAAGTGTTATTCAACCTGAAGTTGCCATGCACTTGTCATTTGATAAGGGCAGT
>JALSIL010000401.1 GCA_026990095.1 Lysobacterales bacterium | reverse complement strand
AGTTGAATAAACAGCCCAAAGCGTTGATGGCCAGAGATGTCCCTTGGATTCCAAAGCCTTTTAAATCTTTGGTTTTGTAATGATTGGTGAGAGTTATTAATGCCGTGTCTTTGTCAAAATCCCAAGATGGGCGTTGATTGATTGGGTATTTGCTTAACTGTTCGCACAAAGGATTGTTTTCTTCCAATAACAATTCACTGGGCGCTAGTCGTTCGATTTGTGCCAATAAAGTTTCTTTGTCAGCCACTTCAATAACAATTACACGACCCGATGACAACTCGCAACTGGCAACGCCATAACCATTTTTGCTGCTATAAACAGCAACCAACAGGCTTTCACTACGCGCATCCATGAGAGCTTCTTCGGTGACTGTTCCTGGTGTGATAATACGCATGACTTTGCGCTCGACAGGACCTTTTGAAGTCTTTGGGTCGCCGATTTGTTCGCAAATGGCAATGGATTGCCCCATTTTGACCAATTTCGCCAAATACGGATCAACCGAGTGGTAGGGCACACCACACATTGGGATAGGGTTGCCATTTGTTTTACCTCGATAAGTTAAGGTAATATCCAATAATTTAGCTGCTTCGATGGCATCTTGCATAAACAATTCATAAAAATCACCCATGCGATAAAATACCAACATATCGGCATAATCAGCCTTTATCTTGAGGTATTGTTGCATCATTGGGGTGTGTTTGGGAGTTGCTTTTGCCATATTAAATTTGTGCTGTCGTAAACTTTGAAAGATTTTAACTGATTATTGAGTCTTTTGTTTGGTAGAATACAAAATAATTGGAGAAAATCAAAATATGAATGCATTAAAAAAAACCGTTAAGTATGTCAAAGCCCATAAGTGGGCATCGATTCTTTTTGAAGCCACAATCATTGTGCTTGTGTTATTGATTTTCTCGTGGTTTCAAAATCGAGGAACTCTGGCTGCTGATGGCAAGCTTGCTCCAGATTTTGTCTTGCAAACAACCGAAGGTAAAACCATTCAATTATCACAACTTCGTGGCAAAAAAGTCCTCATCTACTTCTTTGCTCCATGGTGCAGTATTTGCCACATGAGTGGTGGCAATCTCAATGCCTTACGCAAAGCACGTAGCCAAGATGAACTTGAGATACTTGTTGTTGGTTTAAGTTGGCAAAATAAAGCCGAAATACAGCAATTCAAAGACGATTTAGAATTGACTATGCCCGTCTTATTTGGTTCAGACCAACAGATGAATGACTATAAAATCAAAGGCTTTCCGACCTATTTTGTTATTGATGAAAAAGGCAAGGTAACCCATCGCTCAGTTGGTTATTCTACTGAGCTTGGAATGCGGTTTAGAACTTAATCTCTCTCGCGTCAATCTCGCGAAAACGAAATTGCATCAAAAATCGTGTTTTTATTTATGATTTTGGAGTGGTGTTCGGCAAATACCTAACCAACAAACCAAAATCTAGTTGTGCTAAATCCTTATCAGATATTTCAACAGGAATATCAACCACATGACCAGAACCTGGGGCGTAGTCTATTTTTTGTCCTTTTTTGCCAATCATATCGCTTAAATTGAATTGAATAGTGCCCGTTGGGGTCATCAACTCGAGATTGTCCCCAACGAGAAATTTATTTTTAACATCAATTTTCAATAATTCAGTTTCTTTATCGTAACTAATAACTTCACCGACAAATTGTTGCTTGTCACTGCCTGAAAAACCCGATTCGTAATTTTGAAATTCTTTGGGTGGATGACGGCGATAAAATCCTTCGGTAAAACCACGATTGGCTAAACCTTCGAGTGTATCCATTAAATCCATATTGAACTCACGTCCAGCATAAGCATCATCAATGGCTTGGCGGTAAACTTGCGTGGTGCGAGCAGCATAAAAATGCGATTTGGTGCGTCCTTCAATTTTTAATGAATCGATACCCATGTCGATTAAGGTTTTGACGTGTTGCACCGCACGTAAATCCTTGGAGTTCATGATGTAAGTGCCATGTTCGTCTTCATAA
>JALSIL010000400.1 GCA_026990095.1 Lysobacterales bacterium | reverse complement strand
ACAAACCAAGGGCTTGATTTGCTGTGGACAAGTTATTTAATACTTGGGGCTTTTCAATATTTTTATTTAGTGCTCTGGTTAAATATTTTTTTGCTTCCTTGTTTTGTCCAAGAGACAAAAGTGTTGAACCGTAATACTCGCATAAAGTTGAATGCATTGGTTCTTTTTGTAAGGCTTTTTGAAAAATTTTTAATGCTTCCGTATGGAAGCCATTCATTTGCAACCCCAATGCTTTTGCTATAACTTCATTCATTCTATTGGTCCATAATAAACACAGCCAGAGCTACAGGTTTCACAAACTTCCACTTTAGAAAGAGTTGGCAATAATGGTTGTAATTGGTGCCAAATCCAAATGCATAAATTCTCACTAGTGGGGTTCTCCAATCCTTCAACATGATTTAAACAATTGTGGTCAAGTTGCTCATATATAGGTTTGAAAACCGATTTAATGTCTGCAAAATCAGTGACCCAACCTGTTTTTTCACCTATTTTATCAGCTAAAGAAATAATGATTTTAATTGAATGACCGTGTAAACGACCACATTTGTGTCCATCAGGAACATTGGGCAACCAATGTGCGGACTCTACTGTAAATACTTTATAAATTTCCATTATTTAATTTTCTTAACGTATAGAACCATATTATGATCAATTAGTTCATATCCATAGGAACGAACTAACTTGACTTGTAACTCTTCAAGTTCTTGGTTATAAAACTCTTTAACTTCACCAGAATCCACATCCACCATATGATCATGATGCTCACCTGTATCTAATTCATAGATTGCTAGAGCATTATCAAATTGATGTTTTACCAACAAACCCGCCGATTCAAACTGATTTAAAACACGGTAAATTGTTGCGAGTCCTATCTCATTATTTGATTTCCTAATCTGAGTAAACAAATCATCAGCTGAAAAGTGTTTTCCTGGATTTTTTTCAAAAAACTCCAATATTTGTAAACGAGGCAAAGTAACCTTTAAACCCGCATCCTTAATGTCTTGACCTTTCATTTTTTTCTCATTTAAATTATTTGACTGAAATTAACAGCTATTTAACGCGCATTATTGTATCATTCGAGCAGTTAAAAATTTAGTTATTATTATGAAATTCAACACAATTCTATTAAGCTTGTTTATTGCATTCTTTACAACGGCATGTATCTATAAAGTTCCAGTACAACAAGGTAATGTTCTAGTTCAAACAGATGTAGACCAAATCAAACCAGGCATGAGCAAAAGACAGATTGCAATTATACTAGGCACACCTGCGATTGCTGACCCCTTTAATCAAAACAGATGGGACTATATCAATACATTCAAAATCGATGGAAAAATCGATAACGTCAAACATCTAACACTCTTTTTTAAAGACAACAAACTTATAAAAACTGAAGGCAATTATTTTCCTGAAAAAAACAGCACAACAATATCTGAATAAATGAAATAATTGAGGTTTATTTAATAATTCCTGCTTCTTTTTGTTTTTCAGCTCGCCTTTTCCGAACTTCTTTTGGGTTGGCAATGAGAGGACGATAAATCTCCACTCTATCGCCTGGCTTTACTTCTTCATTGAGTTTTTTTATTTGGTTAAAAATCCCAACGTGATTAATTTTTAAATCAATTTCTTTATATTGTTGTAAAATTCCAGACATTTCAATTGCCTCTTTGATTGTCATGCCGTTGTTAAATTCTATAAAAAAAGATTCCTGCTTTTTTAAGGTAGGATAAATTATTTCAATTGTAGACATGCTTGGCTCTCCTAACAAAATCAGTAACCAGTTGTTGGGCTATAGTGCCAAAAGCTCTTTTAAATGCACCATTAAGTATACCTGATTTAAAATTAAACTTGAGGTGCAATTCAATTTTACTCGCATCTGAAGTTAAGCGAGTAAAAACCCAGTTTCCAGAAAGCTTTTCAAACGGACCTTTAACTAGGCTTAATTCTATATTAAAACCATTTTCATTTTGGAAAAATTCGTTTTTTGTAGTAAATTTCTGTTTTATACCAACCAAACTTACTGTCATTCCAGCCACCATGTATTTTTCATTTTTTTCAATTACGTGAGAGTCATGACACCAATTTAAAAATTGAGGGTATTCTTCAACTAAGTTGACTAAATCATACATTTGTTTGGCATTATGTCTGACAATGGCTTGTCGGTGTACTTGGTGCATATAGATTTGTTTAAAAAAAGTTTATTATACTACTTTTATGGTAAATTTTAGTACAATTGCACCCATGAGTAAAAAAAAGAAAAAAACACCATCAAATGTTATCGCAATCAACAAGAAAGCAGGTTATGAATATTCGTTTCTAGAAGATTTTGAAGCGGGTTTATCATTATTAGGTTGGGAAGTCAAAAGCCTAAGACAAGGAAAAGTCCAGTTTAATGATTCTTATGTATTTATTAGAAATGCTGAAGCTTATTTGATAGGAACCCACATCACTCCTTTATTAAGTGCATCCACTCATGTCGAAACAGAACCAATGCGTCCTCGCAAATTATTAATGCATAAAAAAGAAATTACACGGTTAATTGGTGCTATTGAACGAAAAGGATTAACCTTAGTGCCTCGAAAACTCTACTGGAAAGCAGGAAAAATCAAACTTAAACTGTCACTAGCAAAAGGGAAAAATATTCATGACAAACGCATGACCGAAAAAAACCGTGATTGGAGCAGAGATAAACAAAGATTATTGAAAGAAAACAGATAAACTGTTTTCTTTCAATATCATTTTTTTATTGCCAACAAGATAATGGTGTTTTTTGACCTAAAGAATTAAGTGTTAATACAGTACAATCATCTGAACCAAAATCATCATTGACTTGTGTTGAACCTTGTGCAGTCGCAGTAATGGTATAACCATCAGTATTGTCCATTGTATATAGGTAATCAGGCGAACTCATAAAATCTATTCCTGCATAACCTAAATCAGATGCTGTAGGTGTAGTTCCTGCATCTATAGTTGATGCATATTGTAAAAAAACAGCGTTATTTTTTTCTTGCCTTGCGGATATTTGAGTTAGCACATTGTGAGCCTCTACTCTTTTGCTACGAATCACTTGTCTTTGATAGGAAGGTATTGCATAAGCTAGAATCACACCAATTATAGTAATAACAACCAATAACTCAATTAAAGTAAAACCTTTAAAATTATTTTTCATAGCTACTCAAGTTCTCCAAAAGAGAATGGGGATTCTCCAATATAATACACCCTATTTATCAATTTAGTTTTATTTGGTATTGAAAATTTTCCCATTTCAACATTATAAATCTGTCCAATTTTTATATTTTGAATTGGCAATGTTGTTAAATTGGCTTTATAAAATACATTCTCACCTCTAAACGGGCTAAATGCAAAACGCTTAACTTCATTGTTAATTTCCAAAGAGATAAACACGTCTTTATCACCCTGAGAATTTTTCTTTTTTTCTACATTTATTACTTTGGCTAAAATTGATTGTCTTGAAACAAGGTCTTCGGCAAAACTCAGTGTTGATAACACTAATAACCCAATAAATACTATACTTTTATTTAACATGTAAATTCTCCTAGTTAGTCCAATATTATACGGTGCCAACTTTTTCTGCCCCATACTTTTGTCGGTAATTCTATATTTATGGAACCACCAGCACTTCCAGAGTCTGTTGTATCAAGATTTAATGTCGTGGCATTTCCACCTGGCGTCGTCAAAATATTTGCACCTAAGACTAAATCTGCCACAAAAATACCATCGGCGTTACCATTTCTAAATGGTTGGTCAGCTCTTCTACCCCCTGAACGAGCGTCTAATAGCATCACCCAACTTTGACCACCTGGTAAACATGGATCTAAGCCTGTCGGTATTATAGACAAAGACAACAATGTCTTTGTTCTGTTATCACGTCCCAATACATTAACCATTCTTTCACCCTGGCTAGGCAAATGAGTTATCCAACTTTGAGTAGAACTCACAAAATTGTCAGTTACCTCCCTAAACCCTGTTGTTGATTCAGTTATGTTTTGCGGAACAATTCTAGTATTAACATCTGAAAGAGAATACTGAGGGTAAGAATCTTTAGCATCACGCAAGCCCATTAAAAACTGTGTTGGTGTGGTATTAACATCCCTATCTGGTGTTTCAATATATTTCCCCGTTCCAAATACGACTAATACATCCTCAGTTGTATCTCCTGGAGTGAAAACACGAGGTGGTGTTGTTATTGGCTGATCCTTACTGCCATCAAATATTATCTCGGCAACAGTAGTACCTGAGGAAAAAACGTCTAAAGCATTCAGTTTGTATAAATTTCCGTGCAAATCCCCTGCATAAATAAAATCAGTTCCTTGGTCTGCAGCATAAGAAGTTGTAGATGGATCACTTGGATCATAAGCGACAAAGTCAGCAGCTACTGGAGGACCCATACCATTTGGCTCTGAACTTGAGCCACCACTACCCAGCCATTTATGCAATAAAACACCCGTTTCTAAATCTACAGCATACATTACTGATTTCTGGTTATTACTGTTGTATCCATTTGGTAAAATAGCAACCCATTTTGAAGCATGACTTGTCGGGTCGTAGACTCTAACAATGATGCCACCAGAATAGGTATATCCCATATCGTCGGGTTCTTGAACATCCGAAAATTCCCATAAAAAATTTGGCTCATTTTCAGGCGAACTTCCTAAATCCAATGCATAAAAAAGCTTTCCTCCATGGCGTAAATTACCTAAAGCATAAGTTCCCCAATTATTTCCGACAAATGCATCTCGCACAAATGGAGCGGCATCCACAAAGGATTTATGCTGATAAGCGGGATCCAGTAATTCTGCCATGTGATCAAATGAGGATGATGGGACAAATGCCCATAGTTCATTACCTCCACTTGAAGGGTTATTTAATCCAGAATCAAAAGCATGCAACATGCCATCATTTGCTCCAACCAATACTATACTGTTTCTGTTTTTATTATTATCTCGAAAAACAGCATAGCCCTCACCACTATCTGCTGCTATTCTTTCGGGTGATAATTCTGGCCATACTTCATCATCGTAGTTAGCTGAAGGTCCGCGGATTAATAAAGGTGCCGAATGTATAATATCACCTAGAAGGCTACGTCTGTCCCTAAGAGTTCCACCGTTTTGAATTTCTTGTGATTGATCCCCTCTTAAATAATTAACAATATCAGTTAAATTTATAGAGCCTGCGGAATCTAAAACAAACTCTGTATCAAGTAATTTTCCAGCGGCAATCGAAGGCAAAGTACCACTGGTGAAATTAAATTTTGCATGACCATCGGTGGTAAATATTTTACGAGAACTTGCTGTTTGAGATGCTGTTACAACAGAGCCTGTTGAAGGGCATAAACCACCTGTTAATTTACAACTCGCATCCCACTGAACAGCTCCTGATGTCCCATCTGCATTTAAGATAGCACCAGTAACCTGCCCAGACCAATCAGATGTATCAAATCCTGTCTTATACACAAAAGAATCTAAACCCACTACATTACCCGAAACTGAACCCGCACTGGCTCTACCTTTACGTGTAATGATATTTGAAACAACTTTATTTAAAGCAGTTGCGAGCTCGGTAGGATCTTGTGCACTAAAGAATTTTCCACGACTATTTAAAGAAGCGTGCCATACATCATCAATTAAACCACCTGTTTCACCAGTTCCTGGCCACGTTAATGTCCCATCTCTGATACCCGCTAAACTTGTTGCTGGATTTAATGCGCCAAATACGCCTAATCCAATATTAAAATTTACCATATGTTGCCAAGAAGCTGGATCATTAAGAGGATTCCAAAACAACTCTGGCTGCTCCCACCATTGTTGCCCTGTAGGCACTACGACTGTATTACCATTTCTATCCGTAAAATCCTCAATATATTGTGGTACTCTGTTCTCTAGAGAAGCTCTTAAATCTCTCCTCCAATAATCAAAGGCTTTATCAGCTAAAGTATTACCTTGATTACCAGCATACATACTAGAAGGTAAACTGGTTGGGTCGTAATTATAGACTAAATTTACTCCTGTAGGATCTAATACAGGAAAAGTCGTGGGTGCATTATCAGAATTTGTCGCAGTTCCTGATGCACTATTCCAACCACCATCTGAAATGGCTATATGGAAATTTTGCTGGCAAGATAGTTCAGAACCAAAGTTGTCGTCATAGTATGGGCTATCAGTATCTGTTGCACTGCCCTGTCTAAATAATTCACCCGCTCTTTGAGTTGCCAATCTTAATGGTGTTCCACCATCAGCTGGAATTGAATACAGCCAATCATAAAAATCATCGCGGTGTACCTCTGCAAACAAGTCCATATTTACACCTGATGGCTCATACGAAAGGTTGTTTAATTGTTGCCAATCTATTTTAAAATCAGGGCCAAAGTTAACAAAAGCATGAGTAACAGAGGACTTGGCTAATTTTCCACGTGTGTTATAATACGTATACCAGTTGGCAAAATTTTGTCTTTCAGCGGCACTGGCAGAATTCATGGTGTGCAAAGTATACTCACCTGCTCCTGTTCCTGAATCACCGTTTTCAGTCGGAGCACCTGGTCCATTCCAAGTTCGGTAAAAAGCTTCTCCAGATTCAGGTCCTTCACCTGGTTGTTGATTTATGTTGGCATTACCATTATTATAATTTGGATAGCTCCACCAAGTCACACTATAATCATCGCTTAAGTCATAACTACGCCCAAGTTCTGAATCTGTATCCCCTCCTAAATAAAAACCATCAAACTGAGCAGAATTATAGTTTGAGTTAGGAAATGAAGAACCATCAGAACGTACTGGTGGGAGATAATTTATTTCTGGATTATAATATATACGATTATAGTCAGTCGAAGTAAGGCTCACTTGTTGATAAGCACGCCCCGATGGCATCCAACCCCATGCCATACTGCCCGAATCATCAAAGGTAATAGCCAACGCCGGTGGTACGGATTGACTTAGGTATAAAGGTTCGTGTTTTAATAGTAAGGGTATAGCCTGCCCTATAGATAAAGATACCAATAAAGCAATACTGACCAGTGATTTAATTTTAATATTATTCTTTTTCATTTTCAACTCCTTAATTAGCAACCATGGCATAAACTGATTCATACAATACGTAGTAATTACCCGTTTTGTCGTTTGCTTTGGATGTGATTCTATAAGTTTTTAATTTAGCTGTTCTGGAATTACCACTACTGCCTGAACTTCCTGCTGTTCCTCCTGCCGAACCGTTATCGAGTTCACCAACTGTGTTAGCAAAATTACCACTTCCACCTCCAGAAGTATTTGTGCCAGTGGCAGTAAGGGATGTATCAGTCATTATAAACCTTGGCTCATCATGCAAATAAGGCATCAAAACACTTAAAGGATTAGGAGTACCTGGATAAGTTATTCCTCCTGTCATGCTTTTTTGTGTGATAAAATCATGCCATTCATCCGATCGAGGGTCATCATCGCAATAAGGTTCGCAAATACTATTGGTGCCATTATTGCGCTGAAAAGCAGTATACAAATAGTGCTCCACGTTAACTAATAAGGTGTAAGCCGCAGAATCGGCATAGTTTCGATTGGACAATCCGGCTGCCATTTTTTCTTGTAACAAAGCGGATTTCATCGAATTGACACCGATGACCGATATAATTAATAACAATATTATACCAATAGCCAAGGCTACGCCTCCTTGCTTTGTTCTTGAGTTAAATTTTATTTTATTTTTTCTCATAATAATTCTTCTTTATGATGTTAGTGTATTATATTTTTTAATGCGATAGTTGCAGTAAATTCTTTTCTGTGCATTTTATAATGCGGTATAGCTGATGCTAAGTCAGAGGATTGGAACTCTCCCGAACCATACTGGCTGTACCTAAAAGCAACATCTTGTGTGCTACTGTCATAAATAGTATTTAACAGTAAATGTATCTCTACAGTAGCCACAGAACGCCACCCACAACCAGCAATATTTGTCATAACACCAGTTGCCCCAGTAACACCTCCTAGCAACTCAGGAGCGGGCCAACAGTTGAGTGGAGTAAGTGCATTTTGCACTTCGTCTGCATTAATATACATAGTATTTGAAAAACCATCTTTTACGCCATAAATTACATCAAAATCATCCACCCCTTCTATTACTGCATTCGTTGTTCCATTAAATGAACTATAGAGGGTTGGAATAGAGCGACCATCAACAATATTGTTAGCGACATAATATGTGACATTAACAAAGTCTCTTTGCAAGTTATAGACCTTAGGTAACTTAGTCATATTAGGCGGACTTTGAGTTGTCGTAATTACTCCAGAGCCTATTGACTCAATATTCATAACTGAAGGAGATATGTTTTCGCAAGACATCAATAATACTTGACCTGAAGTTGGTACTGTACTCGGAGGGTTTGCACTTGCAAATGCAGTTAAGGTTATAGTATTAGTTGAAGAGTTAACAAAATCCACTTCTCTTCCACCACGTAAATATCGAACCGTTAACACATCTGTTCCTGCAATGCGATCACCGTCTCCAGTTCCAACTGGAGGCACATTAGCACTTATGTCAGCACCCGGATCTGTCAAAGCAGGAATACAATTTCCAGTTTCGTCACATTCATGACCAAACAATAAAAAACCTGGATCAAAGGCAACTTGGCCAGATGCTGTTGTCTCTAATGGAAGTCCTGGAATAAAACCGGCAGATTGAATATTCCAAGCAATTTTAGTTGATGCTAAGGCAGCTGGCGGTGGTGGCAATAATGGGTTAACGGGACCTCCTAACACTGGACTCTCCTCTTTTTCAGCAAAGCATGATGAGTAACCAGCCTGTGAAACTTGATCCCTCATTAATGATAGAACGTAGCGTCCATTTTCTTGTATGCGAGCTAAACCATTTTGCGTGCGGCTCATTTTTGAAGAGGTATTAAAAACCGTTACTAAGCCAGTCAAAAGAATCAACCCAATTAACAGTGCTATCATCAATTCAACAATTGAGAACCCCTGCTTTTTTATCAGCGTGTTAGTTATGTATTTATTTTTCATAGTACTCACAATTATGGATTAGCAACAACGATGACTTGTTGTGCTGAAGAAGCATTCGTTTCATTAGACTCATTCCAAGAAACAGTTACGGTGCACATACCCAAATAGGGCTCATCTGATAAATCACAAGCTGCTGGTGCCAACATAGCAACCGATGGAGTGCACTGAATTGAACCTTGACCATTGGGTAAGGTTTGGATAATCATATTGCTCCATTGCTGAGTGTCGCGAGCTGCTACGCCTGCATTACAACCACAAGGCGCTGATGCAGTACACATTGTTGAAACATCCATTATCGAACCAGGATTGCCATAATTTCCATTGTATGCATTTCTCCATAACTCCCACGAATTCATTCGCATAGTCTCAATGATTGAATGCGCAAGAAATGTAGCTTGTGAACGTAAATAGCCGTTGTGGTTATTTTTAACCGAAACTATCATAACACCTGCCACACCAAGCAAACCAAAAGAAAATACAACCACTGCAATCATGGCTTCAATTAAGGTGAAACCGTTTTGTGAACGCATTATTTGCCTGTTTTTAAGTAAAGTTTTTAACATTAGTGCGACCTATTAGATGATGCTAAACCAGAGGGTGAAACAGTTAAAGCAATAAAATTTGGATAGTCAGGTGTTTTTTGAATAGTAAAATCAACCAAAGTAGATGCTCCACCTTGGCTATCATAGGTTACTCTATCCAAGCCTCCATTTTCGGTAATTGTAATATTTCCTGAAACTTCTTGTTTAACTCTAACCGTTTGCGTTGTCACAGGGTTGGTGGGTAAGTCTTGAGTGATTATCCAACCATCTTCCCAATCAGAACCGTTATTCGATACGAGCGAAACATTTGTTCCTTTATCAATAGCCAAATTTCGAGCAAAATTCAAATCAGATAATAAATTGTTCGTCTCAGTGGACAATGATTGCCTTTGTGCAAAGCGACTATAAGCGGGCAGTCCATAGGAAACAAGAATGCCTACTATAGCAAGAGCAACCAGGAGTTCAATCATAGTAAAACCTTTGCTTAATCTGCTAAACATAAATTTGTTGTGTTTGTTCATGAAAATCAAAATTATTTGTATACAAAGCTCACAATAAAGAAATTTTCATCACTCGCAATAATAATGTGTATTTTTTTGACAAACGGTTAATTTATCAGGATGAACGGTCAAAGTTGGTGCAATCTAAGCTCTTTTGGCAGAGCAAAAACCATGCTTTCGGATTCTCCTGCCAATTCATTTATGGATACATTTGAAGAATGAGCCGTGATAAAATCCAACACGTCTTTTACTAATTTTTCAGGGGCAGATGCTCCCGCAGTGACGCCAATTGTATCTACATTTTCAAACCAATTTAAATTAATACAATCAGCGTCATCGATAAGGTAAGCTTTAACACCTTGACGTTCGGCGAGTTCGTGCAAACGATTGGAGTTGGAGCTATTGACACTGCCAACAACCAATACCAAATCGCAATCTCGCGACAATTCCTTGACGGCAACTTGGCGGTTTTGCGTTGCGTAACAAATATCGTCGTGTTTTGGACCTTGAATCTTAGGAAATTTTAATTTTAACGCTGAAATAATGCCTGCCGTATCATCCAATGACAGTGTTGTTTGGGTCACGTAAGCCAATTCACGTTCACCTTTAAGGTCAAGTTTTCGCACATCATCAATTGATTCTACAATAGTAACTGTACCACTGCCTTTTTCACAATCCCACTGCCCTATTGTTCCCTCAACTTCTGGATGACCTTCATGACCAATCAAGATTAAATTAAAATCACTCTTGCAATAACGCATAACTTCCATATGCACTTTTGTAACCAAGGGGCAAGTGGCATCAAATACTTTTAAACCACGCTTTTTAGCTGTTCTTCGCACTTCTTGTGAAACACCATGGGCTGAAAATATGACAATGGTCTCATCGGGAATTTCATCAAGTTCTTCAACAAATACAGCCCCTTTATCTTTAAGGTTATTAACGACAAAACGATTGTGCACCACTTCGTGCTTAACATAAATTGGTGCTCCAAAAAGTTCAATAGCACGATTAACAATTTCGATAGCACGATCAACACCAGCGCAAAAACCACGTGGATTAGCTAGAGTGACTTTCATCTTCTTGTCCAAATAGTAAATCTAAAATCAAAAACAAAGCCCCAATACTAATGGCAGTGTCTGCAATATTAAAGGCAGGCCAATAATACTCATTATAATGCACTTCAATAAAATCAATAACATAGCCCAAACTAAAGCGGTCATAAATATTACCTAGGGCACCACCAATAACAAAGACCAAGCCTAAGTTCAGGAACTTCTGATTTAACTTGGTTTTTGTTAGCCAAATTAACAGCCAAATGACGATAGTTGTGGCAATTATGCCAATAACCCAACGTTGCCAACCCGATTGATCGGCTAAAAAACTAAATGCCATGCCTTCGTTATGCATTAATGTCCAGTTAAGATAAGTATTCACATGGACGGCTTCATATATCTTCAAAGACTGTGTTGCCATGGACTTAGTTAGTTGATCCAAATAGAATACAATGGCACTAATTGGCAACCACCACAATCCAGATTTATGCGTTAAGCGATTAAGCATAATCTCTTTGCTCGCCATCGTCATCCACATTGGTTATGCAACGTCCACACAATTCTGGGTGTGTTGCGTTGGAGCCAACATCTTCACGTATATGCCAACACCTGATGCATTTTTCTCCTTTGGCAACTTGTGCAACAATAAAGACAGAACCTTCTTCCAACTCACACTCTATTGCTTCATCAGGCTTTTCTGAAATCGGCAACAATTTCGCAGCAGAGGTAATCAACACAAAACGCAGTTCATCATTAATGTCTTTAAGTTGATTAAACTTATCTTCGTCAACATAAATGGTCACATCCGCATCAAGGGAAGATCCAATTTCGCCAGTGATACGCAACTGTTCTAACAATTTAGTATTGGCATGACGGATTTCTCTAATAGCACCCCACTTCTTGTCAGTCCATTGCGAATTTTCTGCCACTTGCGGAATGTTATACCATTGTTCAAAAAGAATATTCTCTTTATTGCCAATGAGTTTCCAAATTTCATCAGCGGTATAAGTCATAATAGGAGCCATCCAACGTATTAAAGCTTGCAAAATATGGTGCATCGCTGTTTGAGCCGATTTGCGAGCCTTAGAATCTTTTTTAGCTGTGTACAGTCTATCCTTAAGCACATCTAAATAAAATGCACCCATTTCTTGAGAACAGAAAGTGCTCATTTTTTGGTAAATTTGGTGAAATTGATAAGTGTTATAATCTGCAATAATTTCCTCTTGCAATGCCGCTGCTTGCCTGATTGCCCATTGGTCTAACAAAGTACAATCTTTCACTTCAAGCATATGCTTTCCTGCATCAAAATCGTTTAAATTACCAATAAAAAAGCGCGATGTGTTGCGAATACGTCGATATCCGTCAGCAACGCGTTTCATGATTTCATCAGAAACCGAGATTTCTTTGGTGTAATCCGTTGAGGCACACCACAAGCGTAAAATATCAGCTCCATAGGTATCAATGAGCTGTTTTGGTGAAATGATATTGCCCAAAGACTTTGACATTTTTCTGCCGTCTTTATCCACCACATATCCATGAGTTAACACTTGTTTATATGGTGCTCGATTGTTTATTGCCGTTCCCGTCAATAAAGACGAGTGAAACCAACCACGGTGTTGATCAGAGCCTTCAAGATACAAATCGGCTGGCTCTCGTAATTCTTTGCGTGCACGCAAAACCGCAAAGTGAGAAACACCCGAATCAAACCACACATCTAACACATCCGTGGTTTTATCGTAATTTTCGGCATCCGATATTAAGTCATTGCTATCCGTGTCAAACCACACATCCATGCCAGATTTTTCCATCAACAAAGCCACTTTTTCCATCGCTTCTAAAGTATCCGGGTGCAATGCTCCTGTTTCTTTATGAGTAAATAAGGTAATGGGAACACCCCAAGTTCGTTGTCGAGAGATACACCATTCTGGACGCGTTTCAATCATGGAATAAATACGAGACTCGCCCCAAGCAGGAATCCATTTTACATGCCGAATCTCCTCTAAAGCTTTCTTTCTTAAGCCTTTTTTATCCATACTAATAAACCACTGCGGCGTCGTTCTAAATGCTGTTGGTGATTTATGACGCCAACAATGCGGATAAGAATGATTGATTTCTTCAAAATTTAACAAGACATTTTCTTGTTTCAATAATTCAACAATTGTCTTGTTCGCCTTCCAGATATATTGTCCACCAAATATCGGTGTGCTTTCTAAAAAGACACCATTACCTCCCATGGGATTGTATATTTCAACACCATATTGATTAGATACTTTAAAATCTTCCACACCATGACCACCAGCGGTATGGACCGCACCAGTACCCGCCTCTGTTGTCACATGTTCACCTAAAATCACAGGCACTTGTCTATCAGCATAAAATGGATGTTGCAATTTTAAACCTTCTAGCTTTTTACCGACAGCAGTAGTAATAACTTCAGGATTTTCAATGCCATATTTGCTACATACCTCGTTAACTAAATCTGCAGCTATAACCAACACATAATCTTTATGCCCTTTAACCAGTGAATAGTCCAACTCTTCATTCAATGAAACAGCCATAGAAGCTGGCAGCGTCCAAGGTGTTGTTGTCCAAATCGGAATTGCAACTTT
>JALSIL010000399.1 GCA_026990095.1 Lysobacterales bacterium | reverse complement strand
ACTTCAACTCCTTACCCATATTTTGATCAGCAATTGATGATTTGGTTGAGATTTGAAGTTCTATATCGGGATTTGGGTTATACAAAAATCGTCATCCGCGGACACCCGTCCTGGATAGATTTTGCAAAAACGGCATCATCAGGAAAAGAATTGTTATCAATCAATAACGACTCTTATCCAAACGGCAATGATGTAGTAATAGTGCCAAGAATCGACACAGCAACGGCATTAAGAGATTTGAGCATATACGGTATAATCACAAAACCAATCAATGTAAACCATGTAGCGGGTCCATTCTGGGATGCCAAGTTCGATGTCAAACAGCTAATTTGATTCAAATCCATTAGCAAAATTATTATTTGTACAATCTAAAAACATATAAAAATCACTACCGTTTGATCCAAATATTGAGTTAACCATCGTACAAATCAAACCAACATCACCATATTGATTTTGTCCTCAAAAACGCAAAAAAGTGTCCTCAAAAACAAATTATTAAAAAATTGCTAAATATACAAGTGATTGAAATTAAATAAAATAGAATGGTGGGCCGTGAAGGATTCGAACCTTCGACCAATGGATTAAAAGTCCACTGCTCTACCAACTGAGCTAACGGCCCCTAGATGGGTACTAGAGTGTTCTTTGGATAAGAACTTTCTTGAGTAGTTTATGTGACTATCTCAAGAGGGTGCGAATTTTAGGGTATGTTTTTGTTTATGACAAGTGTTTTTCTATAATTTTATCATTTATTTTAAATTAATTGCATCTCCTTGACTTATGCTGTGATTATTAACTTTTGATGGGTCTTTGTATAGTATATTGACGCCAAATTTTATCTTTTTATCAAACTTTCGGTATTTTTTTAATACGGATAATAATTTCACGTTATCTTGCACGCCTTTTTCTTGATTAATACTTGGCATGATACAGCGTGAGCAGGGTTTTGCCATGCTGTATTGTATTTTATTTATTGAAAAATTATTCCATGAATCTTCTGCAAATGCGGCAACACCATCGACGACAATATTGGGACGAAATCGATTGATATTGACAGGTTTTTCTAAACGCTTATTCAAATCATCTATACTGGCTTGTGATACCAGTAGTATCGGAAAGGCATCGGCGAAACTGACGTATTGCATGTCTTGAGCAAAATCTTTATCTATTTGTCGTTCTGTATGCTCGGGCATATAGACCAAATGACAAGATTGCCCTAAAATTTCTGATAGCCACTTATCTATTTTGGGGCTGATTTTTTGTGCCTTTAGGCTATCATTCCAAACAGTGATCTGCATGGTTTTGCTTCGTCTTGTGGTTATTGGGACTTTAATTTCTTTGCCATCGTGAGACAGACTTAATTGATTGTTTTCAATGACTGTTTTGATGGTTGCCATCTTTGGCGTGCTTCTTTGACTCATAAACATGCCATCTTTATCAACAATTACCCAACGCCTGTCGTTCTGTAAACCAAATTGCGATAACTCTGATTTTTTCATGCTTATTCCTGCTAAAGATTTAACGGGATAAATATACAGTTCTGTAATTTTAATCACAGGTATTTCGTTGGGTCTTTGACTTGTGCTTGTTCAAAACCTTGTTTGCGGTAATAACAGGAGTCGCATTCTCCACAAGCTCTGCCTAATTCATCTGCATTGTAGCAAGAAACTGTAATGCCATAATCCACATTTAAACGCTTACCCAACTGTATTATTTCTGCTTTTGTAATATTCAATAAGGGCGTGTGGATGGTGAATTTTTGCCCTTCGACCTGTGCTTTTGTCGCTAAGTTTGCCATCTGCTCAAAACTTTCGATAAATTCTGGGCGGCAATCAGGATAACCCGAATAATCCACTGCATTAACACCGATAAACATATCATTAGCACCAATGGATTCCGCATAACCCAAGGCTATACTTAAAAAAATGGTGTTGCGGGCTGGAACATAGGTGATTGGTATGTCATTCTCTTCAATTTCATTGTGTTCTGGCACATCTATGTCTGCCGTG
>JALSIL010000398.1 GCA_026990095.1 Lysobacterales bacterium | reverse complement strand
TGACATAAATTAACCCTCTATTTACTTCAATTCTAACAAAAAACAAAAATAATTCCAAATCATAAGTAACAAAATAAATACTTGACCGTTATCAAGTTAAATTAACAAACAGAGAAAAAATATGAAAAAACCACTTATAACTTTATTATTAATCTTTACCATCACAGCAGCCAATGCCCAATCTTTTGTCAGCCAAGTCCGTCATGAACTGGGAACAAAACCAGAGGTCAATATCAATATTGGCACGTGGTTTGTTAAACTGTTGATGAAAATTGCCGATGAAGATGACCCAGAGGCAAAAGCCTTGATGGATGGTCTAAAGCGCATTAAAGTAACAGTTTTTGATCTCGAAAAGACCCACAAAAACAATCGACTCAATTCAATAATTGATAAGAAGATCGAACAATTATTCGCCAAGGGTTATGAACAACTCGTCAGCATAAGAGATGGCGATGAACGAGTCTATATTGTTGCTAAAGTCAAAGGTGAATTATTACAAGATGCCATGATAATAGCCTATGAAAAAGGCGATGAACTTGCTATTATCAACCTCAAAGGCGATGTCAACCTCAAACAACTTGCGATAATATCCGATGAATACGATGTGGATGTCGAAGACGCCCTAGACATTTAAAAGTCACACCTAATACATAACTTACTGCACTGGTTCCCACACTCTGCATGGGAACCAGAGCGCGTTAATTTACCATCCTAAATCCTCGTCATCAACCAATCTAACTCTTGTTCTAGAAACTCTTTGCCTAATCTTACCAGTAGCTTTTTCGAGCAAAATTGGCGATTCCAACACTTTGGGTAAAAACAAATGCAAATATGAATCAAGTTGTAATGCAAAAATTATACTGATAAAGGTTTCTAATTTACATCTTCCCTTTTCTGCTCCTTTAACTGCATTTACGGACATTCCGACAATATCCGCTAATTCAAATTGACTTAAACCTTTGTTGATGCGCGCTTGTTTGATTCGAGCACCCAACTCTTTAATCTGATTTTTTACTTTTAAACTCATGTTTATACAATAGTACAAATATGAGCTATTAACAATGAAAATGTAATTAATAGAACAAATATATGCTATTACATAACTTTATATAATTCTAAAGCCGAGCTAGGTATTTTAATTAATAGAGACCTTTGCGTAACTATATGGTGAAAGAAAAAATAGAGAAAATTTGCCAGATTGAGTTAAAAATTGAAGGTAATAACCAGTTATTGGCGAGATTTTTAGCGAAAAGCTGGTGAATTTAATCATTTTTTACTCGTCACTATAGTTATGCAAAGGTCTTTATATTATTTTAAAATTCTTCTGTTAAAATACCCCTTATGAAAACTCTAATACTAACAACTCTATTTATTATGAACTCAAGCTTTGCAAAAGACTTAACCATCGACCGTATTTTTTCTTCACCAAGTTTGGCAGGAACAGTGATGCGCAGTGTTAAATTTTCACCCACAGGTGAGCGCCTGACATTTCTGCAAGGCAAGGCTGAAAACAAAGACCAATTTGATTTGTGGGAATACCACATCGGCTCGGGTGAAAAACAATTATTGGTCGATTCCAAAGTATTGCTACCTAATGGTGAAGAGCTCTCTGCAGAAGAAAAAGCCCGACGTGAGCGTCAACGTACTGCTAGCTTTTCAGGTATTGTGGAATATTCTTGGGCAAAAGATGGTAGGCAAATCTTATTTCCATTAAGCGGTAATTTGTTTGTTTATAATTTAGAGACTTCAAAAGTTCAGCAAATTACCAACTCCAAAGACTTTGATACCGATGCGCGATTTTCACCGAAGGGAAAATATGTTTCATTTATTCGCCAACAAAATATCTATGTGGTAAATTTAGCCAAAAACAAAGTCAAACAACTGACCTTTGATGGCAAAGGCGTGATTAAAAATGGCATGGCAGAGTTTGTCGCTCAAGAGGAAATGGATAGGGACACAGGTTATTGGTGGTCTGCCGATGATAAAAAAATAGCTTATCTGCAAGT
>JALSIL010000397.1 GCA_026990095.1 Lysobacterales bacterium | reverse complement strand
CGAAGGTTTGTTTCCTTATGAATGCCGTAAAGTTGGCTTTAGCATGGGACTGAGTTCTAAGCAAACGCGTCAGCTAACTGGTATCATGTTGGCATTGCATAAAATGTTTCATGAAAATGATTTATCTTTGGTTGAAGTCAACCCATTAATCATTGATGGCAATGATGATGTTGTGGCACTGGATGCCAAAGTGGCAATTGATGATAATGCGTTATTTAGGCATAAAAAATTAGCAGCAATGCGTGATGTAACCCAAGAAGACCCAGGTGAAGCCGAAGCACATGAGCATGAATTAAATTATATCAAATTAGATGGCAATATTGCTTGCATGGTTAATGGGGCAGGCCTTGCCATGGCGACAATGGATGTAATTAAGCTTAAAGGTGGAGAGCCAGCAAACTTTTTAGATGTGGGTGGTGGAGCCACCGCCGAACGTGTAGCGATTGCTTTTAAAATCATTCTAAAAGACCCCAATGTTAAATCAATTTTGGTTAATATCTTTGGAGGTATTGTGCGCTGTGACTTGATTGCACAAGGGATTATTGATGCGATTAAAGAAGTTGGTGTTAAGCAACCAATTATTGTGCGTTTAGAAGGAACCAACGTTAAACAAGGTAAGGAATTAATCGAACAAAGTGGTTTGGCTGTCATAGCAGCTGAAGATTTAGATGATGCTGCTAATAAAGCAGTTGCGGCAGTATAGGAGAAAACAATGAGCGTATTAATTAATAAAGACACTAAAGTTGTGGTTCAGGGTTTTACGGGTTCTCAAGGGACTTTTCATTCAGAACAAGCCATAGATTACGGTACCCAAATTGTTGGCGGAGTCACACCAGGAAAAGGGGGAACAACACATTTAGATAGACCTGTTTTCAACACTGTTGTTGATGCAGTAAAAGAAACTGGTGCCAATGCCAGCATGATTTTGGTGCCTCCTCCCTTTGCAGCCGATGCCATTATGGAAGCAGTTGATGCAGGGATTAAAGTAATTATTTGTATTACCGAAGGCATTCCAGTATTGGATATGATGAAGGTTAAATCGGTTTTAGATACTAAACCTGATGTTAATCTCATTGGGCCAAATTGCCCAGGAGTCATTACTCCAGGTGAATGTAAAATTGGCATTATGCCAGGGCCGATTCATCGTGTTGGAAATATCGGTATTGTCTCGCGTTCAGGCACTTTAACTTACGAAGCGGTTCACCAAACAACCAAAGTGGGTCTAGGACAAACAACGTGTATCGGCATCGGTGGTGATCCGATTCAGGGCATGAACTTTGTTGATTGCTTAAAATTATTCCAAGCAGATCCCGAAACGCATGGCATAATTATGGTGGGTGAAATTGGTGGCTCAGCTGAAGAAGATGCTGCCGAATACATTAAAAAGCATGTAACCAAACCCGTTGTTTCTTATATTGCTGGTGTTACTGCACCTGCTGGCAAACGCATGGGACATGCTGGTGCTATTGTTGCAGGTGGTAAAGGTACGGCTCAGGCAAAATACGAAGCATTAGAAGCAGCAGGTGTTACCACAGTAAAATCACCAACATTATTGGGTGAGGCCATTAAAAGATTAGTTTCATAAGTTGTGCAAAGGTTTCTTTTAAAAACAAAAAGCCATGTGAAATTTAAGCATGGCTTTTTTATGAAAGCTGTTTTTGTGTTATAGTGTCTACTGAGCAATACATGAAAGGTGAATGCATCATGAAAATAATATTACTATTGGTTACTTTAACATTTTTATCTGCACCATTATTTGCAGAAAATTCAAAAACTGAAAATGGCTACGAAGTGCATTATAATGCTTTTTCAACTGACTTTTTAACGCCAAAAGTTGCCAAGCAATACAATATTGGGCGTTCAAGAACCAAGGGCATGATTAATATTGCGGTAAGAAAATTGCACAAAGGAGACACGTCTACTTCCGCAGCCGTCACAGCACGAATTGATTTAAAAATTCAAAATCTCTATGGCCAACAAAAAGAAGTGACTTTGAGAAAAATTAGTG